>CAZXMK010000039.1:10280-14958 GCA_964641935.1 uncultured Syntrophaceae bacterium | reverse complement strand
GCGGCGAGTGCCCCATCGTGGACACCTGGTGGCAGACCGAGACGGGCGGCATCCTCATCACCCCGCTCCCCGGAGCCATCGACATCAAGCCCGGCATGGCCACCATGCCCTTCCCAGGTGTCTGGCCCGTTCTCCTGGATGACGAAGGCAAGGAAATCACGACCACCGAGGCCTCCGGCGCCCTCTGCATCAAGCGCCCCTGGCCCGGCATCATGCGCGGCGTTTACGGCGATCCCAAGCGCTTCGCCGAGACCTATTTCGAGCAGTTCCCCGGCTACTACGTGACGGGTGACGGCTGCCGCCGCGACAAGGACGGCTACTACCAGATCACCGGGCGTATCGACGACGTCATCAACGTTTCCGGTCACCGGATGGGAACGGCGGAAGTGGAGAGCGCACTGGTCGCCCACGCGAAGGTTGCCGAGGCGGCCGTTGTCGGCTATCCCCATGACTTGAAGGGCCAGTCGATCTATGCCTACGTGACGGTGAAGAGTGGTGTCGAGAAGTCCGATGCCCTCAAAAAGGAACTGGTTGCCCATGTCCGGACCCTGATCGGTCCCATCGCCACGCCGGAGAAGATCCAGTTCGCCGACGGTCTCCCCAAGACCCGGAGCGGCAAGATCATGCGGCGTATCCTCAAGAAGGTTGCCGCCAATCAGATCGACGATCTCGGCGACACCACCACGCTGGCCGATCCTTCCGTTGTCGACGACATCGTGAAGAACCGGCTCTAATCGACAGGACGTAACAAGAGGGCGGGACTCCCCGCCCTCTTGCATGAAGAAACCAATACATGCTGGATGGAGGGGTCGTCCGCACCAGGTCGGCTCCCATTCGGGAAGGAGGAGAACGTGAATATCATTGCATGTGTGAAGCAGGTTCCGGATACGGAAGCCCAGATCAAGGTCAAGGCCGATGGTTCAGGGATCGACGAGGGCGGCATCAAGTGGGTCATGAATCCCTATGACGAGTTTGGTGTCGAGGAAGCCCTGAAGCTGAAGGAGAAGCTGGGCGGCGAAGTGACGATCGTATCCATCGGACCCGCCCGGGCCATGGAAACCATCCGCACTGCCCTGGCGATGGGCGCCGAGAAGGGTGTCCACATCGACGACCCCGCCCTCAACGCGGCCGATGCCTACACCACGGCGGCAGCCCTGGCGGCGGCCATCAAGGGCATGCCCTATGACATCATCTTCTGCGGCCAGCGGGCCATCGACGACGACTCCGCCCAGGTCGGTGCCATCCTGGCGGAGCTCCTGGGCGTTCCCCAGGTGACCTTCGTCACGAAGCTGGACATCGACGGGACGACCGTCAAGGCCGTGCGGCCCATCGAGGGTGCCCAGCTGGTCATCGAGACGGCGCTGCCCTGCGTGATTACAGCGACCAAGGGTCTCAACGAGCCCCGCTACGCCTCGCTCCCCGGGATCATGAAAGCCAAGAAGAAGCCGGTCGAGGCGAAGAACGCCGCCGGTCTCGGCGTCTCCGCCGATGCAAAGTCGAAAGTGGCGAAGATGGTCCCCCCGCCCGCCCGTCCTCCTGGAAAGATTCTCTGCGCCGACGATACGCCCGAAGGCAAGGCGGCGGAACTGGCGAAGCTTCTGCGGGAAGAGGCGAAGGTCATCTAATTATAAAAACATACGGAATCACGGAGGATATCGATCATGGCAACAGGTGTATGGATTGTTGCAGAACTGCGTGACGGCGCCTTCCGGAAGGTGACTTTCGAGTTGGCCAGCACCGCCCGGAAACTGGCGGATCAGCTGGGCGAGGAAGCCTGCGCCGTGGTGTGCGGCTCCGGCGTGTCGGGCATTGCCGGAGAGCTGGGAAAATACGGAATCGACAAGGTTTACGTGGCCGACAACGCTGCGTTTGAGCCCTATACGACGGATGCCCATGCGGCGGCCGTCGCCAAGGTTGTGAAGGACAACGATGCGGCCGTCCTGCTGGTGGCCGCCTCTTTTCAGGGCAAGGACCTGGCCCCCCGGCTGGTCGGCAAGCTGGCCACCGGCATGGCTTCGGACTGTACGGATGTGAAGATCGCCGACGGCAAGCTCCTGGCGGTTCGCCCCATGTACGCCGGCAAGTGCTTCGGTGAGATCGTCACGTCCGCAACGCCGCAGATCGCAGCCCTGCGTCCGAACGTCTTCCCGATTGTCGAGACCGCAAAGGCCGGCGCCGTCGAGTCGTTCGACCCGGGTCTGGGCGACCTGAAGACAAAGGTCCTGGAAGTGCAGAAGGAGCAGTCGGGAAAGATCGACGTGTCGGAAGCGAACATCATCGTCTCCGGCGGCCGCGGGATGAAGGGGCCGGAGAACTTCGCCATCCTGGAAGAGTTGGCGGCCGTTCTCGGAGCCGCGGTGGGTGCCTCGCGTGCCGCCGTGGACGCCGGCTGGAGAGCCCAGTCGGACCAGGTGGGACAGACCGGCAAGGTCGTGTCTCCGAACCTGTACATCGCCTGCGGTATTTCGGGCGCCATCCAGCATCTCGCCGGCATGAGCTCCTCGAAGTACATCGTGGCCGTCAACAAGGATCCGGAAGCCCCGATCTTCCAGAAGGCCGATTACGGGCTTGTGGATGACCTTTTCAAGGTCGTGCCGGCCCTGACGCAGGAGTGCAAGAAGCTGCTTGGGTAGCAGGTTTTTTCAGTGGTAAGTCGCAGTGGGTAGCCGGCGGCCGTCAGGGTCGCCGGCTACCTGCACGTTTTCCATGCGCATGTCTTTCACCGCTGTCTTTGCTTCCCATTCGCCACCCCTCGCTGATCACGCAAGAACATATCGCTTGGAGGAGTTATGGCACACGGAATCGCACCAATCGGAATCGGCAACGAAGGCCGGCAGGTATTCTGGAACGCCGAGCATTTCGAGCTGTTCCTCTTTCTCTTTACCGGCATCGCACTGGTCATCTTTGCCGTCGGCCTGTTCCGGCGCTGGCAGATGTGGACCGCCATGGGCAAGCCGGAAATCCGCACGGACAACCGCAACGAACGGCTCAAGCTGCTCTGGAGAAACGGAATCCTGCAGGTCAAGACCTGGCAGGACCTGTACCCGGGTGTCATGCACGGCATGATCTTCTTCGGGTTCTTCGTTCTTATTTTCGGGGCCGCCTTCGACGCGACCGAGTTTCACATCACCGAACCTTTCGGCATCGCTTTCCTCAGGGGCAAATTCTACCTCGTGTTCTCCATGATCATGGATCTCTTTGGCCTCTTCGTCCTCATCGGAGTTCTCATGGCCCTGTGGAGACGCTACATTCAGAGGCCCGACCGCCTGACCTACAAGGGGAATCCGGATACCACCCCCGATGACGCCATCGTCCTGCTTTTGATCCTCGGTATCATCGTAACGGGATTTGTCATCGAGGCCCTCCGGATCCATGTCACATGGCAGGAGGCTCCCTGGGAGACCTGGTCGTTCGTGGGCTGGAACCTGGCCAAGGCCTTTGCCGGCGTTGAACCGGGATCGGCAAAGGCGATGCATGCGGCGACCTGGTGGATCCACACCTTCATCGCCCTCGGATTCATCGCCTACATCCCCTATTCGCGGCTGATGCACATGATCACGACGCCGGCCAACCACTTCATGACCACCCTCAAACCGGTCGGTCAGCTGGAGCCCATCCGTGATTTCGAGAACGCAGAGAGTTTTGGTGTGGGCACCCTGGAGGAGTTTACCTGGAAGCAGATCTTCGACTCCGACGCGTGCACCCGCTGCGGGCGATGCCAGGACGGCTGCCCGGCCTACCTGACGGGCAAGCACCTGTCGCCCAAGAAGTTGATCCAGGACATCAAGACCTACTGGCTGGAGAAGGCACCGGCCGCCGTTGCGGCAAAGAACGCCGCCGCCGGTGACGGCAAGCTCGCCAAGCTTGGAAGAATGCTGGATCTGGCCTCCCTTATCGGGAAAGTCAAGATGGCCGGAGAGGGATACCAGCCGCCGGCGGAGCGGGCCCTCGTGGGCGAAGCCATCGATCTCCACGAGCTGTGGGACTGCACGAACTGCATGTACTGCATGGAGAACTGCTCGGCTTCCATCGAGCATGTGCCCAAGATCGTCGGTATGCGGCAGTACAAGGTCCTGATGGAGGCGGACTTCGCCCCCGAGCTGCAGTTGACCTACCGCAACATGGAAAACAACTCCAATCCCTGGGGCGTGGGATCCCACCTCCGGGCGGACTGGGCCAAGGAACTGGGCGTGAAGACGCTGGCCGAGGACGCCAACGTGGAATACCTCTTCTACGTGGGCTGCGCCGGCTCCTTCGACGACCGCGGCAAGAAGGTCTCCGTCGCGTTCGCCAAGATTCTCCAGGCGGCGGGAGTCAGCTTCGGCATCCTGGGAAACGAGGAGAGCTGCTGCGGCGACTCGGCCATGCGGGGAGGCAACGAATACCTCTATCAGACACTCGCCCAGGCGAACATCGAGATGATGAAAGCTTATGGCGTGAAGAAGGTCATCGCCACCTGCCCCCACGGCTACAATGCCCTGAAGAAGGATTATCCAAACTTCGACGGGAACTTCGAGGTCTATCACCACACAGAGATCATCGCCGACCTCATCGCCCAGGGAAAAATCAAGCTGCAGAAACCCGTGGAAGGCGCCTTCACCTACCATGACTCCTGTTTCCTGGGACGTTACAATAACGTGTACGAGCAGCCCCGGAAGATCCTCGCGGCGGTTCCCGG
>CAZXMK010000039.1:0-10180 GCA_964641935.1 uncultured Syntrophaceae bacterium | reverse complement strand
CTTCCGTGTCTCACCGCGCACCCCCTACCGGAAAGTGGAATGCACGCGCGGCATCCGCCCCGGTATGGAAGAAACCGTTACATTTCGGTCCGTTTTTTTCTTGAAAGGAGGCTTTTCATGGCAGGAGAGAGCGTCTATGCAAAGAAACTGTGGCTGAAGTCTTACGAGGAGGGAGTTCCCGAACACGTCCAATACGAGGATCTGTGTCTTCCGGACATCCTGGAGCGGACGGCCAAGCAGTTTCCGGAAAGGCCCGCCCTGATTTTCCAGGGATACACTGCTTCATTCCGGCAGATGAAGGACATGGTGGACCGATTCGCCGCCTGCCTGACGGATTTCGGGATCCGGAAAGGCGATGCCGTAGCCCTTCTCCTGCCGAACACGATTCCCTGTGTCGTGGCGTATTTTGCAATCCTCAAGATCGGCGCCATCGCCGTCATGAACAATCCCCTCTACTCGGACCCGGAGCTGGATCACCAGTTCAACGACTCCGGGTCGAAGGTCCTGGTCACCCTGGACCTCCTGGGGAACCGGATGATCGATCTCCGGCCGCGGACGTCGATCCGCCAGATCGTCTACACGTCCATCGGGGACTACCTTCCCTTCCCGAAGAACCTCCTCTTTCCGCTGGTGGCCAAAAAGAAGAAGATGGCCGCCGACGTGAAGGCAGCGCCGGACGTCTACCGCTGGAAGGACTGCCTGAGCAAGTACGGTCCGACTGCTCCCGCGGCAAAGCTGACCTTTGACGAGATCGCCATGTACCAGTACACCGGGGGAACCACCGGTGTATCGAAAGGAGTCATGCTGACTCACGGCAACCTGAGCAAGCAGGTCCAGCAGCTTGCCGCCTGGTTTCCGAAATTCACGAAGGGCACGGAAATCATGCTTGGCGCCCTGCCGTACTTCCATGTCTTCGGCCTTTCGGTGTCCATGAACTTTTCCATCCATATGGGATGGGCCCAGGTCCTGGTGCCGCGTCCCCAGCCGGAACCGCTCCTGGAGGCCATCGGGAAATTCCGGCCCACCTTCGCTCCCCTCGTGCCGACCATGTACATCGGGATGCTGAACCACCCGAACCTGAAGTCCACCGACATGAGCTGCATCAAGGGAGCCTTCTCCGGGAGCGCGCCGCTGCCCGTGGAGGTCATCCACGATTTCGAGAAGCTCACAGGGGCGACCATTGTGGAGGGATTCGGGATGACCGAGACCACCCCGGTCACCCACGTCAATCCTTTTCACGGCGGGGCCCGCAAGGTGGGAAGCGTCGGGGTGCCCATCTCCGATACGGAGTGCCGCATCGTGGACCTTGAGGACGGAGTCACGGACATGCCCGTGGGCGAGCGGGGCGAGCTGATCGTCAAGGGACCCCAGATTATGCTGGGCTACAAGGGCCGCCCGGAGGAGACGGCCAGCACACTGAAGGACGGCTGGGTCTACACCGGGGACATCGCCACCATGGACGAGGACGGGTATTTCTACATCGTCGACCGGAAGAAGGACATGATCATCTCCGGCGGCTATAACGTCTATCCCCGGGACATCGACGAGGTGTACTACCAGCATCCCAAGATCCAGGAGGCCTGCTCCATCGGCATCCCCGACGCGAAGCGCGGCGAGAATGTGAAGCTGTTCGTCGTCCTCAAGGAGGGGGAACAGGCTACGGCGGAGGAACTGATCAATTGGGGCAAGGACCATCTGGCCGCCTACAAGCTGCCCACAGAGGTCGAGTTCCGCACAGAGCTGCCGAAAACGAACGTCGGCAAGATCCTGCGGAAACAGCTTCGGGCGGAGGAATTGGAGAAGAGAAAAAAGGGCTGATCGGGATTTTCGGCAGTCGAAACAGGAAACGGGGGGGCCGGTTTCACATCGGTCCCCCCGTTCGTTGTGATTCAGGCTCCGAACTTCTCCAGCCTTCCCGCATGCGCCAGGGCGAGGGCCATGAGATTCACCATGGGGATGTGACCGAGCCCGCCCCCGATGCAATCCCTCTCACCGAAGCGCTCCACCCGGTCGGGCCGGCAGGTCCCGGCTGAAAGGAGGACCGGGACAGGATGCCAGCTGTGGCCGCTCAGGGCGGCCGGCGTGGAATGGTCGCCCGTCACCACGAGCACATCCGGCTTGAGCTCGAGGATGCGCGGCAGCAGGGTGTCCACCTCTTCGATCACCTTCACCTTGGCGTCGAAGTTGCCGTCTTCCCCACGCGAGTCCGTCGGCTTGACGTGGACGAAGAAGAAATCGTAGTTCCCGAAGGACGCGCGGAGGGCCTCGAACTCGTCGGCGATCGTCTCCGTCGGCGCGTGGACCGTCATGCCCAGGAGACGGGCGATTCCCCGGTACATGGGATAGGAGGCGATGGCCAGGGGATTCAGCCTGAACCGCTCCGCCAGGCTCGGGAACTTCCGGTATTTCGCATAGCCGCGGAGGAGGACCATGTTTGCCTTCTCCTCGTCCGCGAGAACCCGCCGTGCCTCGTTCATCAGTTCCGAGAGGACCGCTTCGGTTCCGCCCGCTTCCGGGACAATCGCCCGGGGAGGAAGCGGCGGCTTCCCCGTCTTCTGGGGATCCGTCTCCTCGATTTCATCCCGGAGACCCTCGTCCCGGAGGACGAGGAGGGCCCGATGCTCCTTCACGGGTTCGAAGAAGAACGGGACGTTGGACCGGAGGCGGATCCCCTCCTGAAGCTTTCGGCACACGCGGCGGTTCGTCTCGTTGTCGATCCGGCCGGCGCGGCGGTCGATGACAAGGCCGTCCCGGTCCATGGTTGCAAAGTTGACCCGGATCAGCAGGTCCTTTTCCGTCATGGGGTAGTCGATACCGGCCCCTTCCAGGATTCCACGGCCGATGTTGTTCTTCACGGGGTCATAGCCGAAGAGGGCGAAGTGCGCCGGTCCGCTGCCGGGTGTGATTCCCGGGCCGACAGGGTCCAGCAGTCCACAGACTCCTTCCCTGGCCAGGGCATCGAGATGGGGCGTCCGCGCCGCCTCCAGCTCCGTATCCGTTCCGCCGGGGGCGGGCAGTCCTCCCAGGCCGTCCATGACGAGGAAAACGATTTTTGTGGAGCCCGGCTGGGCAAGACGATCGATCAGCTCCGTATCCATGATGTTTCCTTCTTCGGAATCAAAAATGCTTGAGCGGCGGTTTCCCCAGGGGGAACACGTTGAAGCCGAGATCGAAACACCCGCGATGGTCGAGGATGTTCCGCCCGTCGAAAAGGAAGGCCGGCTTCTCCATGCCGTTGAAGATCCGCCGGTAGTCCAGCTGCCGGTAGAGGTCCCATTCGGTCATGACGGCGATGGCATGGCAACCCGCCGCCGCTTCATAGGGGTCTGCGACATAGCGGATGTCCCCGACGGCGCTTCTCAGGTCCGCCCGTGCGCTGTCGAGTGCCTGCGGATCCGTGATGACCACCTCCGCCTTTTCCTCCAGCAGCCTGCGGGCGATGAAGATCGCCGGGCTTTCCCGGGTGTCCCCCGTATTGGCCTTGAAGGCGAAGCCGAACAGGCAGATCCGCTTCCCTGCCAGGGTGTTGAACATGGCCGCCAGCATTGTGCCCATGAAACGTGACTGCTGGTACTCGTTGATGCGGACGACGCTTTCCCAGTAGGAGGCCACGTCGTCGAGGCCGTAGTGGCGGCACAGGTACACGAGATTGAGGATGTCCTTCTTGAAGCAGGAGCCCCCGAACCCGATGCTCGCATTGAGGAACTTGGGGCCGATCCGGCTGTCCATGCCGACGGCCCTAGCCACTTCCTCGACGTCGGCATCGGTCTTCTCGCAGAGGGCGGAAATGGCGTTGATGGAGGAGATCCTCTGGGCAAGGAACGCGTTCGAGACGAGTTTGGAAAGCTCGCTGCTCCAGATATTGGAGGTGATGATCCTTTCCCGGGGAACCCAGGATGCGTAGATATCCACGAGGATCTGCCGAGCCCGGAGACCCCTCTCCGTCTCCCGCGACCCGATGAGTACGCGGTCCGGCGTCTTGAGGTCCCGGATGGCCGATCCCTCAGCCAGGAATTCGGGATTCGACAGGACCTCGAACCAGACGCCGTTTCCGGTATGGTGGAGGATGCTTTCCATGGCCTGGGCCGTCTTGACCGGGAGGGTGCTTTTCTCGATGACGATCTTCGGGGTTTCGGCGTACTGCAGGATCTGGCGGGCGGTCTTTTCCCAGTACTGAAGATCGGCGGCCATGCCTGCGCCGACGCCGAACGTCTTCGTGGGAGTATTGACGCTCACGAAGATGATGTCGTTTTCGCGGATTCCCTTTTCGATGTCCGTGCTGAAAAAAAGATTCTTCCCCCGGACGGTCCGGACGACTTCGTCCAGGCCCGGTTCGTAGATGGGCAGCCTGTCGGAATTCCAGGCGGCGATTCGCTCCGCGTTGATGTCCACCACGGTCACACGGTAATCGGGGCACTTGAGGGCGATCATGGCCATCGTGGGGCCGCCCACGTAGCCGGCTCCGATGCAGAGGATGTTTCGGTTGTAAGGCATGGGCTCTCCTGAACTCACTCGATGGTGCTGCGGAAGTAGGCGATGGTCCTCCGGAGCCCTTCTTCCAGCTGGACAGAAGGATTCCAGTCGAGGAGGCTCCGCGCCCGGGTAATGTCGGGTTTACGCTGAACCGGATCGTCCTGGGGCAGGGGGCGATGAACGATCCTCGATCTGGATTCGGTCAGGCGGAGTATCTCCTCCGCAAGGGACAGGATCGTGAATTCAGCGGGATTTCCAATGTTGATCGGGCCGGTGCAGTCGTCGGGCGTATTCATGAGCCGCTCCAGTCCCGCGATCATGTCATCGACATAGCAGAACGACCGTGTCTGGGATCCGTCACCGTAGATGGTCAGGTCTTCGCCCCGGAGTGCCTGCAGGATCAGGTTGCTCACCACCCGGCCGTCGTTGAGGGCCATTCTCGGTCCGTAAGTGTTGAAGATCCGGGCGATCTTGATCCGGACCCCGTTCTGCCGGTGGTAATCCATCATCAGGCACTCGGCGGCCCGCTTCCCCTCGTCGTAGCAGCTCCGGATGCCGATCGGATTCACCCGGCCCCAGTAGCTTTCCTGCTGGGGATGCTCCTCCGGATCTCCGTAGACCTCCGAGGTGGATGCGAGAAGGATCTTTGCCCGGACGCGCTTCGCGATGCCCAGGGTGTTGATTGTCCCGAGGATGTTTGTCTTGATGGTCTTGATGGGGTTGTACTGGTAATGAACGGGGGACGCGGGACAGGCGAGGTTGTAGATCTCGTCGACCTCCAGGTAAATCGGGTTCGTGATGTCGTGGCGGATCCGTTCGAACCGTTCGTGGGACAGCAGGTGGCGGATGTTGTCCTTGCTGCCCGTGAAGAAATTGTCCAGGCAGATGACCTCCTCGCCTTTTGCTATCAGGGCGTCGCAGAGGTGGGAACCGAGAAACCCGGCGCCGCCGGTAACGAGAACCCTTTTTTTGACTGTCATGCCGGAGACGCTCCAATCTCTTTCGCGTTGGCTTTTCCCGGGGAGGTTGCTATGAGTATCTCTCGCCGGCCCGGGGCTCCGTCCGGATCCTGCAGACCGCAGGTTACGGGGCGGTCCCGGAACCTGCCGGAGCCGCTTGCGAGGTGCCGCATCCGGTATCCGGACGATTCCAAGGCGGTGGCTTTTAACCATAAAACACATTGATATGTCAATCGAAAAGGGGATGCAGACATGCCGACGGCAACGTTGTACATCGTGGCGACGCCCATCGGGAACCTGGAAGACGTGACCCTGAGGGCGCTCCGGATCCTGAAGGAAGTGCACTGGATCGCGGCGGAGGACACGCGCCGGACAAAAAAGCTCCTGAATGCTTATGGAATCCGGACCCCTTTGGTCAGCCTTTACGATCAAACGGAGCGCAGTCGTACGCCGTCCCTGATCCGGCGTCTCCAGGAAGGGCAGGACATCGCCTATGTGGCGGATGCCGGCACCCCCGGGATCTCCGATCCCGGTTACGTGCTCGTCAACGGTGCCATCCAGGCGGGCATCCCCGTAGTCCCGGTTCCGGGGCCGACCGCGTCGATTGCGGCCCTCTGCGTATCCGGGCTTCCCATGAACCGATTCCTGTTTGCAGGGTTTCTTCCCGCCCGCCCGCCCGCCCGCCGCCGGTTCCTCGAATCCTTGAAGGCGGAGGAAGGAACGCTCCTGTTTTATGAATCCCCGGCCCGGCTGAGGGAGTCCATCCGGGACATGGCGTCTGTCCTGGGGGACAGGAAAGCCGTGGTGGCCAGGGAGCTGACAAAGATCCATGAAGAGATCCTCCGGGGAACCCTGGGGACGCTGCTGGAGTTTCTGTCCGCTCGGGAGGTGAAAGGAGAGGTTGTCGTGCTGGTCGACGGGTGTCCGGACTCGGCCGGGGACGTGACGGATGAGTCGATCCTCCGGGTTCTCGAGGAAGCCCGGCGCAGGGGTATTCAATCGAGTCGTGACCTTGCCACAGAGGCCTGCCGCTGTTTGGGAATCCCGAAGAAAAGGGCCTATGGACTAATCGTCCGCCACACGGACAGGAACGACTTGTCCTGACGGAGGCAGTCTGTCTTTCCATGCAAATCCCATGGTTCGGATTCGGTTATCCCCTTGATGCCCATGGGGAGATATGATACCGTTTGCGCCGCTGTACGACCGGGAAGGCCGGTGTGGCCGGGAAATTAGATGGGGGCGCGGAGGGAAAACCATGGCGGGAGCGGAAATACAGGGAGGCAGCCGCAGGATCATCGATCTGGTGGACGTCCTGGAAGAGGGAGCCGTCATTACCGAAAGCCGTGAAGCTCCTTCCCCGTCAACGAGGGATTCCGCCTCTGAAACACGGAAGATCCACGATCTTACGGACGTGGTGAAAGATGTCCCCCTCCGGGCCGTTGCCGATCCGGCTCTCCGGGACATGGTCCTCCAGCAGGTTACGGAAATTGCGGAACGCCTGGCCAGGGAGATGATCCCGACCATTGCGGAAAGGGTGATTCGGGAGGAAATTGAAAAGCTCAAAGCGGCGGACAATCCGTAAGACCATGTCCCGATCGGGCACTGAAACATGGAGACCCCGTCGGCCGGCCGTTTTGTTTTCTCTCTTACTCATGCTGTTCCCGGCGGCGATCCCTGTTTTTTCGCAGGATGATATTGCCGTCATCCATGTCGAGACGCGTGGAACGGCCCAGATTCGAGGCTCGGATCTGGCGAGGGCCAGGGAGGGCGCAGTTCGTGATGCCCAGAGGAAGGCGGTCCGGCAGGTCCTTCTGGATGTCCTGAAGATCGAAGACCCGGAAAAGCTTCCCCCGGGCTCGGATCGGCTCGTTGCCCGCCATGAACGCTATGTGGATACCTTTTCCGTTCTGGAGGAAGGACCGGATGGAGGAATCTACAGCGTGCAGTTGAGGGTTGCCGTCATCTCTGAATTTCTGGTTCACGATCTCAGGAAAATGGGGGGACGGCGGGAGGGGAGCGCCGAAGCTCCGCAACTTCGCATTGCCGTTCGAGTGAGCGGCGTCAGCCGGTTTGACCGCTACGTGAGGGTTCGCGAGGTGTTGTCCGGAATACCCGGTGTCAGGCACGTCCTCCCCAGGAAGGTTGCCCGGGACGAGGTATGGCTGGATATGGAGTCGGTTGAAACGCCGGCGGCGCTTGCAAAACATATCGAATCTTCAGGACTTTTTCGGATTCGGAAAGACCCAAAAACGCCTGGCCGCCTGGATCTCGAATTCCTGCCCTGAAAGGAAGTGTTGATGACCAGAACAATCCGGATTATTCTCCTGCTGGCTGCACTGATCCTCCTGGCCGGGTGCGGTTCAAAGGCACCGTATACGCTTGTCGACGACTTCTCCAAAAGGGGTACGCGGCTGGTTGCCGTGGCGCCGCCCATTCAGGACTCGAAAGGGGTCGACCCGGTGGGAGGGAAGATCCTGAGGGACAGGGCGGCGGAAGAGCTTTACTTCAAGGGGTACCCAAAACTTCCGTTTACGGGTATCGATGAGCGGCTGGCTGCAGCAGGGGTGGAGATCCGGGACGGAGAGGCATCCGCCCGGTCCCTGGGCGCTGCATTGGGAGTCGATGCAATCCTGTTCATCACCGTGGAAACATGCGGCACCTCCTTCTTTCTGAACACGGCCAAGACCATGGCGGCGGTGCAATTCACGCTTCGAAGCGCCCGGGGCGGGGAGATCCTCTGGCAAATGAAGGCCGCAAGGTCGAAAAGATCGTTCCATGTGACCCGGAAATGGCTTCAGCAGGATGTGATTGATATGTATGAGCCGCTTTTGAGAGAACTGGTGAGTAAGGCCCTGGCCACGCTTCCGGACGGACCGGATGCATAATCGTTCGGAAACGGGCGTGTGCCGGTAATCGGCCGGACCGTTCGGTACAGTCCTCCGGCCGGGTGTTATCCGTTGCAAGGGGAGGTCGAGATGAAAAAGCATTTCTGGATAACCGGTTTATTGACCGTCTGTGTCGCGCTGATCCTTTCGGATTCGGTACAAGCCGCCCGGGCAACCTTTCTGAAGATCGGACCCGGCCAGGCGGTGGTCAGCGTCCTCCAGGGAACGGCGACGGTGACGACGCCCGGGAAAAAAGGAGCCCGTTCACTGAAGGCGGGGGATCTCCTCAGCGGCGGAGACGAGGTTGTGACGGGCCGTCGCTCCCGTCTGGAACTGACGCTGCCGGACCGATCCCAGGTCCGCTTCGCCGACAACACGCGCTTCAAGATCCTGCAGATCAGCGTGGCGGAAGCGGACAAGAAACGAGACGTGCGTTTCCATATGTCCCTGGGACGATCATGGGCCAAGGTCAGCAAAACCTTCACGGGGCGAAGCCGATTCGACATGTCGTGTGAGAATGCCGTGGCAGGGGTCCGCGGAACGGTCTGGCGCATGAATGTGGATAACGATCAATCGGCGATGGTCCGGGTTTACGACGGAGAAATCAATGTGGCGGGCGGCGGGAAGACCATGGATGAAATCAAGTCTCAAGTGAAGCCTTCCATGCGGTTGACGGCGCCCAAGCCGATTGCCGGGCCCCATGCGGTGAGCATGAAGGAATGGACCCAGATCGTTCGCGCCCTGCAGGAAATCCGCATCGACAAGAACGGTGTTCCATCAAAGCCATTCTCGTTCTCTCCGGAGGCGGACCGCGATGAGTGGGTGGACTGGAACAGGGGGCAGGATCAGGAAGCCGACAGGTAATAGGACGCATGACGTTTCCGGACAAGACGGAGCGGATCAATATTCCCAACAGTCTGACAATCCTGCGCATTGTTCTGGTGCCGGCCATCGTCATTCTGTTGATGCAGGGATCTTTCAAGATTGCGATCGTGGTGTTTCTCATCTCGGGGCTGACGGATATCCTGGACGGATACCTGGCCCGGGTGCTTCACCAGCAGACCGTTCTTGGCTCCTATCTCGATCCGATCGCCGACAAGGCCCTCATGATCAGCTGTTACGTGACGCTGGCCGTGAAAAAGATCCTTCCGGGATGGCTTTCCGTCGTGGTGATCAGCCGCGACTGCATCATTTTGATCGGCGTGGCCGTGTTGTCTCTCATGTCCGTGTCCTATAAGATCCAGCCGGCTCTGATCGGCAAACTGACAACGGCCGTGCAAATCCTGACGGTCTTCGTCTTCCTGGTTTCCCGTGCGGTTCCCGGCTCCGTGGCCGCTTCCGTCATGGAGGGGCTGATCTGGATTACCGCATTTTTTACGGTTGTTTCCGGGTTTCATTACATCACGGTCGGTGTGCAGCAGATCAACCAGCAGCAAAAGCCCCGGTCTGTGTAATTTTGTTTCATATTTGCCTTGACTTTGAAAAATCGAATTGGTAAAAGTACCAGCCTTCGAATCAGGGAATCCCACAGGCACGTAGCTCAGGGGGAGAGCGCCATCCTGACGCGGTGGATGTCCAGGGTTCAAATCCCTGCGTGCCTACCATTTTTTACAGTGGACTTGACCTTTCAGGGGATGATTTGGGGACCGAATCGGATCGCTGGAACCGTTTTTAGCGGTTGGCGGGACTTGATGGGGGCATCATCGCATAATGCTGATGCCCTTTCTTCATAGGGACGGAGTGATGGCGGAGAGGATCCAGATAACCTTGCCGGGTGGGAAGAAGGCAGAGCATGCCGTCGGCGCTGTCGTGGGAGATATCCTGGCGGGCGGGGACGAAAAGAGGAAGGGCCGATTTACCGTG
>CAZXMK010000038.1:0-15103 GCA_964641935.1 uncultured Syntrophaceae bacterium | reverse complement strand
GAGCGAGACGCTGCAGGGTCGAAAAAACGCTTCTGAGCGCGAGGGAAGCCCCCTCCTGCGAGTCGGCTTCTCAGCCAGGGACGCCGGGTTGCTTAAAAAAGAATAAAAGAATAGAAGGAGGAGCGGATTTCAAATCCGCTCCTCCTTTTTCGCATATTCAGACGAACCGTTTCACCACCGGGCGGAGCATGCGGCCCATGAGGGGCTCCGCCGTCCGGAGGGCGCCGCGGGGACAGACCTCGATGCAGCAGTAGCAGCGGATGCAGGTGTCGTAGTCGAAGCGAAGCCCCGCTTCTTCAACTGCGATGGCCTTTGCCGGACACATGTCCCGGCAGACGCCGCAGAGCGTACAGGATTCCGGATCGCACACGGGCCGCTGCAGCAGGTGGCGACGGACAAGGCTGTTCATGGACGCGCTTCCGAAGAGGAGGGGCTCCGCGCCGGGGATCCGGAATCCCCGGACCTCCGGCGTTTCCCCATCGATTGCAACCTCTTCCCCGGGCAGCCCCAGCTCCTGCCCCGACCGCCAGGTCGGGAGCTTCTCCGGCGGGAGCCCCACGATGCGGCAGACCGCTTCGTCCAGGGCGAAGGGGTCTGCCGAGGCCAGCAGAATCCCGAGTGCCCGGGGTGTGCCGCTTTTGCCGGGCCCTTCCCCTTCCATGGCGAGGATGCCGTCCATGACCGTAAAGGCCGGTCGGACGGTCCGGGCGATCTCGACGAGGAGCAGGGCGAAGACGTCCCGGTCCACCCCCGCCCGCAGGTGCCACTCCGCTTTGCGGTACCCCACGACACAGCCGAAGAGGTTCTTCACCCCCAGGGTCATGGCCATCTGGCTGTGGGTCTTGAGCTTCGGCAGGTTGAGGACCGCATCCGCCGTCAGGACCTCTCGGGCCAGCTCGATCTTTCCGAAGGGCGGCCCCACGTCGACGGGAACGGAATCGCGGAACTCGCGCACGGTCACGGGAAGGCCCTCCAGGGCCTGGTCGATCCCGTTTTCCCGGAGGATCCGGTCGAAGGAGCCAATGGCCTGGCTGTCCCCGACCTCGGGACGGGCGTCCCGTTCCAGGATGTACTCCACGGCGGCCCGGACAACGAGCGGATGGGTCAGGACGGCCTGGCCGGGTTTTGCCGCCGACAGGAGGTTCGGCTTGACGAGGACCCGCATTCCTTTCCGGATGGCCTCCCGGCCGCCCAGGCGGTCCATCAGGGCGTCGAATTCCCCCTTGAGGTGCGGCCAGTCGTAGGATGCCGGTCGGACGAAGACGTTCATAGCCGGTCAAAGGATTTCCGGACGGCCTCGACCCAGAGGTCCCGGTGGAACAGGAAGGCACCCACATGGCCGCTCGGCACCCAGGTCAGGGTTGATCCGGGCCAGTGGCGGTGGACGTTCTCGACGGACTCCCGGGAGATGTAAGCGTCAGCCTGGGCGCCGACGAGAAAGGCCGCCTCGGGCCAGCGGAGCGGCGGCAGGCGCCGGATGTCGGTATGGTCCAGGATCTCCCGCATCCGCTCCATGGCGTCCCCGTGCCCGTCCAGTTGGCGGTTCAGGACGTCCCAGGCACAGTAGTTCTTCAGGAGCCCCTCGGTGAACACGGCGGTGGCAGAGTGTGGAGTGATCAGCGCCGTCACGGCCAGCGGCTCCGGGTCCAGGGCCGCCGTCCGGGCGGCCATCGACCCGCCCATGCTGATGCCGCAGACCCCCAGCCGCTCGAATCCCTCCCGGCGCAGCCAGTCCACGAGCGATCGTCCTTCGGCGATCGTTGCCCCCGCCATGAGCCAGAGGTCGGAGAAGACGTTCAGCATCTTGCTGTGCTGGCCCGGCGGGCGTCGTCGTCCGTAGTAGGGGTTTTCCAGGATGAGAGAGCCGATCCCGGACCGGATCAGGGGCAGGGCCAGGGCCTTGCGCCGGCGCTCAAAGCCCTCGTCGCCGGTGGCGGCGAAATGCAGGCAGACGGGTGTTCGCCGGCTCCAGTCCCGGGGCAGGACAAGCTCCACATAGGCCGTCCGGCTTTGGGCGGGGAGATCGGGATGGAGAAACGGGCTGGGGAAGGACCCCTGTTTCAAAAGGGCTTCGCCCTCCTCGCGGACATCCTCCCAGACGGGGTAAATGGCGCTCACGGGCCCGAGGTCGTCGTCTTCCCGGAGGGTTTCCTCCAGGAGGGCGCGATCCCCCCAGCCTTGACGGAAGAAGAGCCTCCGGTTCGACCAGGCGGCGTAGGTCCGGTCCAGGAGACTCGCCACAGGATCCTCCTCAGCCCTGCTTCGCGCCGCACTCGGGGCAGAACTTAACCTCTCCGGTCAGTTCGGCCCCGCAGCCCGTGCAGAACCGCTTTGTCTTCACCGCGGCACCGCATTCAGGGCAGAACTTGACGTTTCCCGACAGGGGCGCCTCGCACTGGGGGCAGGTGGCCCGGATGCCCTCCCGCCAGTACTCCTTCCCCAGTTTCTTGTCTTCCTCCGCCATGGCGGCGTGGGCCCAGACCTCCTCGACGGACTTGCTCGCCTGGGCCGCGGCCATCTCGACCCCCAGGTCCGGTGCGCAGCGTTTGCAAAGCCCCTTTTTCACGTTCCAGCAGCCCTGACGGCAGATCCAGGTGGAGCAGCGCGGGCACTGGACGAACTGGGGCTTGATCTCGTTTATGGCCTCCTCGAAGGCCTCGTCGCGGGCCTTCGTCCAGGCGGCGGACCGCAGGTCCTGGGTCAGGTTCGCGGCATTGCCGAGAAGGCCCCCGAACAGACCGCCGACCTTGTCGAGCATGCCCGAGGCCGTTCCGACGACGGAGGAGCGGAACTCCGTCCGGAAGCCCTTGCCGCACCGGTCGCAGGCGAACTCGAACTGAAAGCCGTTTTTGGTGCTGTGGTCGTGGTAATTGCGAACAAATTCAATGATCTTGCTCATGGGGTGCCTCCCTGCACCGATGACCCGGTCACGCGAACTCCCGGACGATCCGTTCCATGGCCTCCTTGAGGCGGACGTTGGGGACGGTCAGCGAGATCCGGACGTACCCTTCCCCGTACTGGCCGTAGGCCGTTCCGGCGGCCACGACGACGGCGGTCTTGTCGAACAGCCGGTTGGTGAACTCGATGGACGTCATTCCCTCCGGGACCGGCACCCACAGGTAGAACGTGCCCTTCGGGGCGTCGAAGCGGATTCCGATCTTCGCGAGGGCGTCCAGGACCATCTGCCGCCGGAATCCGTAGACGTCCAGCATGTGCCCGATGGAGGACACCTCGTGCTTCAGGGCGTGGATGCCTGCGAACTGGACGGGATTGAAGATCCCCGAATCGGTGTTCTCCTTGACCTTGCTGATGGCGGCGAGGATGTCCCGGTTTCCCATGGCCATGCCGATCCGCCAGCCGCACATGTTGAAGGGCTTGGAGAGGGAGTTGAGCTCGACGCCCACGTCCTTCGCGCCGTCGGCCATGAGGAAGCTGATGCGCTCCTGGCCCTCGAAGAGGATCTCGCTGTAGGGGTTGTCGTAACAGACGGCGATGTCGAAGGAGCGGGCGAACTCGACAAGTCGCCCGAGGAACTCCCGGGTGGCGCAGGCGCCGGTAGGGTTGTTCGGGTAGTTCAGGAACATCCCCTTTGCCCGCTTCGCCACGTCCGCGGGGATGTCCTCGAAGGCCGGCAGATAGCCGTTCTTCCGGAGGATCGGCACGTTCCAGGGCTCGCCGCCCCCCATGAGGATGCTCGCCCGGTAGGCCGGGTAGCCGGGATCGGTCATGAGGACGATGTCGCCGGGGTTGATGCAGGCCAGGACGAAGTGGTGGCACCCCTCCTTGGAGCCGATGAGCCCCAGGACCTCCGTGGCCGGGTCCAGGGTCACGCCGTAGCGGTCGGCATACCAGCGGGCGATTTCCTGCCGGAAGGCCAGCATGCCCTTCTCCTCGTCCGTCGGATACCGGTGGTTCTCCGGGTCCCGGGCGGTCCGGCAGAGCTCGTCGATGATCGGCTCCGGCGTGGGCTCCACGGGGTCGCCGATGGCCAGGCTGATGACGTCCACGCCGTCGGCCTTGGCCTTGGCGATCTTCTTGCGGAGCTCCATGAACAGGTACGGGGGGATCTTGGTCAGTCTCTCGGCGGTCTGCAAGGCTTTCTGTCCTCCTTAAATATTGTGTAAGTGGGCTGGATGATCGTCTGGATCCCGGAAATGCGGGGCCCGTGTTCCCGTTTCAGTGGTCCGATGCCAGGCGGGCCGCCGCGGTCTCGGTCGCCAGGCTTTGCCAGGCCTCTTCCCAGATCGTCCCCTCGTAGATCACCTGGACCCGTCCCTCGAAGTAAACCCTGGAGAAGCCCTTCTCGTTCCGCTCGAAATAGACCTTCAGGATCTCGCCGCTCCGGACCCGGGCACTGACGGGGGACTCCACCAGCCCCCGGGCGGCGGCGATCAGGACGGATGCCGTCAGGCCGGTTCCGCAGGCCAGGGTCTCGTCCTCGACGCCGCGCTCGTAGGTGCGGACCTGGATCGTGCGGCCGTCGATCAGCCGGACGAAATTGGCATTCGTTCCCCGGGGGGCGAAGTGGTCATGATAACGGATGGCCCGTCCCGTGCGGAACACGTCGAACGCATCGAGTTCCTCGACGAAATGAACCACGTGGGGCACGCCGGTGTTGACGAAATGGGTCTCCAGGATTCGCCCGTCCACCGGCAGGGAGACGTTCAGTTGCAGGTCCATCGGGTCCGTCAGGCGGAGCTTCACGACATTTCCCGATACCTGGGCGTCGATCACGCCGGCGACGGTCTCGAAGGACATGGACGGGCCGGCGATCCTCTTCAGGAAGGCAAATCGGGCGGCGCAGCGACCCCCGTTGCCGCACATTTCCACCTCGCTCCCGTCGGCATTGAAAAAGCGCCAGCGAAAGGCGTGGCGGTCGGAGCGTTCGATGAGAATCAGGCCGTCGGCCCCTACGGAGGCCACCCTGCGGCAGGCGGACTGAACGAAATCCACAATCTGCACCGGGCCGAGGGCTGCCTCGACGATATGATCCCGGTTGTCGATGAGGATAAAGTCGTTGCCGCTGCCGCTCATTTTAAAAAAAGGAATCATTTCGATGATCTCCGTTTAAAAAAACGGCGGATGGCCGCCGGTTGGATTCTTCATACCGTTGTTTCACCGGCCCGTCAATCTTCAAAGAATGGTCCCCGGGACCGGAAAACGGGGACCACGATTTTGTGCCGGAGGGACTATATGGCACACAATTGTTCCTTCCGGGTCCGTCCCCAACGCCGCCATGGTGAAATAGAATATATGATATCGAGAAGTTAAACGTCATTCGGTCCATTGGCACATCCCTTGCCCTTCCAGGTCTCATCAGGGGCAAACCCTATTCTTGCAGTGTGGGAGGTGTAATCATGAATACCGGTGACACAGCGTGGGTCTTGATTTCCGCGGTCCTGGTCTTTGCCATGACGATTCCCGGTCTGGCATTCTTTTACGGGGGGCTGGTCCGGCGAAAAAACGTGCTGTCCATCCTGATGCAGTGTTTCATCGTCATGTGCGTCATCAGTCTGCAGTGGGTGCTGTTCGGCTACTCCCTTTCCTTCGGGCCCGACACGGGTTCGGGGATCATCGGGGGGCTCCAGTGGGCGGGCCTCAAATCGGTGGGAGGCCAGCCGAACGGGGACTATGCGGCGACCATTCCCCACCTGGTCTTCATGATCTTCCAGGCCATGTTCGCCGTCATTACACCGGCCCTGATCATCGGGGCCTTCGCCGAGAGGATGAAATTCTCCGCGTTCCTTGTTTTCACACTGCTCTGGACGACCCTCGTTTACGACCCGCTGGCCCACTGGGTATGGGGCACCGGCGGCTGGATGAGGAACCTGGGGGGGCTGGATTTCGCCGGGGGCATCGTCGTCCACGTCAGTTCCGGTGTCTCCGCCCTGGTCCTGTGCATTCTCCTGGGCAGGCGACTCGGCTACCGGAAATCCCCCTTCCGGCCGCACAACCTGCCGTTCACCGTGCTGGGCGGCGCCCTGCTCTGGTTCGGCTGGTTCGGCTTCAACGCCGGCAGCGCCCTGGGGGCGAACGAACTCGCCGCGAACGCCTTCGTAACGACGCACATCGCCACGGCGGCGGCGGGGCTGACCTGGGCGCTCATCGAGTGGCAGCAGCACGGGGCCCCGACGGTCCTGGGTACGACCACGGGTGCGGTGGCGGGACTCGTCGCCATCACGCCGGCCTGCGGATTCGTGAATCCCATGAATGCGATCTTCATCGGCATCCTGGTGGCGGTCTTCTGTTATGTTGCGGTGGCCGTGATCAAGTCCCGTCTCGGGTATGACGATGCGCTGGATGCCTTCGGCGTGCACGGTGTCGGCGGGATCTGGGGAACCATCGCAACGGGCCTCTTTGCCGAGAAGGCGGTCAATGCCGCAGGAGCGGACGGCCTCTTCTTCGGCGGCGGGCAGCTCGTGCCGCAGCTGATCATGGTGGCCGTGGCTCCGCTGTTCGCCGGCATCATGACCTGGATCCTCTTCAAGGTTGTGGACGCCCTGATCGGCATGCGGGTTCCGGAGAAGGACGAGACCATCGGCCTTGACCTGACCCAGCAGAGCGAAGCGGCCTACACGGTCATCGAATAGAAAGGGAGGTTCGCCATGAAATACATCATTGCCATCATTCAGCCCCATAAACTGGACGAGGTCATGAAGGCCCTGGAAAATGTGCAGATTCCACTTGTGACCGTCTCCACCGTCCTTGGCCGCGGGCGGCAGAAGGGTGTGACGGAAGTGTATCGCGGGGCTGTCCGGGAGGCGGGGAGCCTCCTGAAAAAGGTAAAACTGGAGATCGCCGTGAACGAGGACTTCGTCGAGCCTGCCGTCCGGGCGATTACCCAGAGCGCCCGGACCGGCGAAGTCGGGGACGGCAAGATCTTCATCCTGGACCTGGCCGAGACCATCCGCATCCGCACGGGCGAGCGGGGCGGGGAGGCCATCGGCTGACGGACGGCGCATCGCAGGTCCTGAGCGTTCCATCCGGAAACCCATTTTCTTCAACCCGCCGGGCTACCGCCCGGACAGCGCCAAAGGAGAGGTCCCCATACCCGTACCCCCGGGGAGCGGGGACCTCTCCCTCCTCTTTGTTTTCACGGCCTTTTCCATTTCCCGCAGTAAATTTTTCCGAATTGACACACCGGGGCCGTTCGGATATGAGGCCCCTCGGAGGGAAATCCAATCTACAGGTGAAAGGGGTGCAGGGAAGCGCGGCCGGCGCCTTGCCGTCCAGTCATACGACTCCCGCCGTAGCCCCCCATCAGCCGTTTTCCGGCCTGTCCGTTCGACGGCAGCGGGGATCCCGCGCCGGCCCTCCGGGGAAATGGAAACGCTTCACGAAGAAGACAGAAGGAGGAAACCCACTTGGAGATGAAAATCCGTTCCGGGCAGGAGGCCGATGCCGCCGCCGTCCCTTCGTTGTCGCCTCCTCGGGACACGATCGATGCGCCCGCCCAGGGGCACATCATGTCGAGAACCATGTTCGACACGCCCGTCCTGAAACAGTTCTTTTACGGACTCACCCTTTTCCTGCTCAGGGTCACGGGCTGGAAGAAAGAGGGGAAGCTCCCGGAGATCCCCAAGTTCGTGGTCATTGCGGCGCCCCACACGTCGAACTGGGACTTTCCCCTGACCCTGATGCTTGCCTTCGCCTTCCGCCTGAAGGTTTACTGGATGGGCAAGCACACCCTGTTCCGGGGAATCATGGGCCCGATCTGCCGCTGGCTCGGAGGGATCGAGGTGGACCGGAGGCAGTCCACGAATCTGGTGGCCCAGTCCGTTGAGCGGTTCCGGACCTCGGAGGCGTTGGCCATGATCATTCCCCCCGAGGGGACCCGGAAGAAAGTCCGTTACTGGAAGACGGGCTTCTATCACATCGCCCACGGCGCCGGGGTTCCCATCTTGCTGGGCTTTATGGATTATCGCCGCAAGGTCGGAGGAGTGGGACCGCTCTTTCATCCCACCGGAGACATCGAGCGGGACATGGCGGAGATCCGGGCCTTCTACGAGGGCATTACGGGGAGGCGGCCCGACCAGTGGAGCCACGAGAGCGTCGCCGCGAAGGCGCGACCGGGTGGCCCTGCGGCCTGACTTGCAGCTGGACGGCCACAGGGCTGGTTGGTCCCGAAGGGCGGCGGTCCGCCTGATTCCGGGCTCAGCCGCCGAAAAAGGCACACCGGTTCCTGCCCGCGCGTTTCGCTTTGTACATGGCCACGTCGGCGTTCCTCAGCAGCGTGTTCATGTCGGTGCCGTGGAACGGGTAAAGGGCCGCCCCGATGCTCGTGGTGACCTCCAGGACGTGTTCCCCGCAGGTGAAGGGCTCCCGGATGGCCTCCACGGCTTTCTGGCAGATCCAGAGCGTATCTTCGTCGCCCCGGACCTCCGGCAGCAGGATGACGAACTCCTCGCCCCCGAAGCGGGCCACCGTGTCCACTCTCCGGAACAGGCCCTTCAGGCGGGAGCCGACGGCGATCAGGAGCTCGTCCCCGACGGTGTGTCCCAGGGTGTCGTTGATTTCCTTAAAGCGGTCGAGATCCATCATCAGGACGGCCAGGACGCCTCCTTCCCGCTCGGCCCGGGCCAGGGCCATCTCCAGGCGGTCCGTGAATAATTGGCGGTTCGGCAGGCCCGTCAGGATGTCGTGGTAGGCCATTTCCCGGATGGCCTCTTCGGCCTTCTTGCGCTCCGTGGTGTCCCGGGCGATGCTCCGGAATCCCGTGGGATTGCCCTCCGCGTCCCGGATCAGCGTGGCCGACATCTCCACCGTTCTGCGGACGCCGTCCCCGCGCAGGATCTCGCACTCGAAGCGGTCAACGGGGGTGCCGGTCTCGAGAATGCCGTCAAATGTCCGGGAGACCTTGTGGCTGTTGTCTTCATCCATGTATTTTTGGAAGTTCATGCCGTGCAGTTCGGCGGCTTCGTATCCCATGATCCGCTGCAGTGCGTCATTGAAGAACGTGAAGTTCCCCTCCAGGTCGACCTCGCAGTACCCGTCCTCGATGTTTTCGATGATGGTCCGGTAGCGCTCCTCGCTCTGCTGGAGGACCTCCTCCATGCGCTTGCGTTCGCTGATGTCGCGGATGGATTCGATGGCGCCGATGATCCGTCCCTCCCGGTCGTGGAGGGGAGAGACCTTCATGTAGATGTACGCGCCGCGTCCGCCGTGCAGGGTGGGGCAGAACGCCTCCGCGGTGATGGCGTTGCCGTCTTTCCGGACCTGGGAGTAACGGGTCTCGAGATCGGCGTTGTCCTCCCAGATCAGATCCATGAGCTGGGGGCGGCGTACGCCGTAGAACGGGATCGTGTAGGCGTAGTCTCCCTGGCCGATCATCTCGGAGGCCGGGATGCCCGTCATCTCCTCGATTGCGCGGTTCCAGACGATGACTTTCCCGTCCGTGTCGATGGCCAGCGTCGCGTCGGGCAGGAAACTGATGATGTCGGCCAGCCGCTGCTGTGATTCCCGGAGGGCGTTCTCCGCCTGCCAGCGGTCGTCAATGTTTTCCAGGATGCCCTCGTAGTAGAGAACCTCCCCGGAGGGATTCCGCACGCAATTCGCATTCATGGACACCCAGAAGGATTCTCCGCTCCTTCTCTGCATCCGGCACTCGAAGTTCCGGACAACCCCTTCCCGCTCCAGGATTTCCCGGAAGTGCTTCCGGTCCAGGGGATCCAGGAAGACCTGGGTGGCGATGTCCGTCACGGAGCGGATCATCTGCTCCGGCGTTTCATAACCGCACATCCGGGCCAGCGCCGGGTTCATCTGGAGATACCGCCCGTCGGGAGTGCTCTGGAAGATCCCCTCCGCGGCGTGCTCGAAGATGTGCCGGTAGTTTTCCTCGGAGATGCGAAGGCTCTCCTCGATCCGCCGGCGTTCCGTGACGTCCCGGGAGAGGCCGCAGATTCCCTCAACGTTTCCTCGTTCGTCCCGGATGGGGGTCTTGATGATGTGGAAGGTGAGCGATGTGCCCTGGATGCGATGTGTCAGCTCGTATTCGACGCTTTCTCCCGCCAGTACCCGGGTGTCCGTCCCGGTGATGATCTCCTGCCTGTCCGGGTGGAATTCGAAGATGCCGATTTCCGGGTCCTTCTTTCCGAGAAAGGCGTCGTTTTCGATCCCGAACCGTTTCCTGAAAAACGCGTTCACCAGGGTGTATCGCCGGTCCGTGTCCTTGAGGAAGACAAAATCCTCGATGGAACCGAACAGGGCACGGAGGCGTCCTTCGCTCGCCAGCAGGGCATCCTCCGCCGCCCGGCGCGCCGTGATGTCGTCGAGGAAGTTGAGGGTGGCCGGCTTTCCCTCCCAGTCGATCCGGACTCCCTTGAGCTCGACCCACTTGACCGCGCCATCTTTTGTAACAACCCGAAATACGTAGGAATAGGAAGCGGGCACCTCCCCGGCCAGGCGCTGGAGGTGCCGCTCGACCACCATCTGCTGGTCTTCCGGGTGGATGAACTCCAGGAAGGAGTGGGATATGAACTCTTCTCTGGTATACCCCGCGATCTCCGTCGATTTCGGGTTGATGTAGCGGATGATGCCGTCCTGGGCCACGAAGATGGCCTCGTTGGCGTTTTCCGCCAGGTTGCGGTATTTCTCCTCCGATTCCCGAAGGGCCTCCTCGGTCTTCAGGCGTTCCGTGATGTCGATGAAGTGGACCTGAACGGCGGGCCGGCCCTGATGACGGGTGACGTTGATGTAGGCCTCCGCCGGAAGAATGCTGCCGTCCGGACGGAGGATGCGGAGACGGTTGGATGGAGAGAGGGGCTTCCCCTCCATCCGTTCGGCCAGGCGGCGCCATACGATGTCGCGGTCCTCCGGGTGCAGAAGCCCGTCCATGCCGGTCCTGGTGAGCGCCAGGAGTTCGCTCCGGCTGCGCCCGGTCATGGCTTCCAGGGCGGGATTGACGACGACGAAGCGGTTGTCCTGAAAAACGAGAATGCCCAGGGGGGAATGTTCCAGGAGGGAGTCGCCCTCCCCTTGAGAGGCAACCTGCCGGCGGAGGGTTTGCAGTTCCTCGATCAGCCGCGCCTTTGTCTTGCGCCCATTCTCCACGGGGCCTCCTGTCGGGGCGGCTTCTCCGGAGAGGCCGCCCGAAGGGACTTGCAGGATGTACACACCGGGACTCCGCGGGGGGCCCGGGTCGCCAACGGACAAACGATGCGGGAAAGACATCCCTGTGTATCAGAATTAATAGATAAATGCCATCTGTTCAATAAGGTTGTCGGGGCAAGATTTCTCCCGATACGGCATGGATCCGCCTGCGGGATCCGGATGTGCCCGATGCGACGGAGCGCCTGAAAGCCGGTTGTCCGGGGAAAAGGAAAGATTCTTACGGAATCAGGGTGAGTTGGACCGGATCCGCCGGTTCGAGACAGTGCTTGCCGAAGGTCTCCGGCGGCGCGACGGGGTATTCCCCGGTGTAGCAGGCGAGGCAGAACCCGTTGGCCTCCACGCCCGTGGCGGCCACCATGCCCTCCACGGAGAGGTAATGAACCGAATCGAGGCCGACAAAGCGGGCGATCTCCTCCATGTCGTTCATTTCGGCGGCCAGGAGTTCCCCCTTGGAGGAGAAGTCAATGCCGTACGGACAGGGGTGGCGCGTCGGGGGGCAGCTCACGGCCATGTGGACCTCCCGGGCACCGTTGTCCCGCAGGTTCCGTACCCGGTTGCGGCTGGTCGTGCCCCGGATGATGGAGTCCTCCACGATGAGAACGCGCTGTCCCGCGATGAGCGGCCGGACGGGGTTCAGCTTCACCCGCACGCCGAAGTCCCGGACCGTCTGGGTCGGCTGGATGAAGGTGCGGCCGACGTAGTGGTTGCGGATCATGCCCATCTCGAAGGGGATGCCGCTACCCTCCGCGTAGCCCAGGGCCGCGTAGTTTCCCGAGTCAGGGAAGGGCATCACGAAGTCCACGTCGGGCCGGTACTCCCGGGCCATCTGCCGGCCCAGGCGCTTCCGGCAGAGATAGACGTTCTGGCCGAAGACCTGGCTGTCGGGGCGGGCGAAGTAGATCAGTTCGAAGATGCAGCGGGCCTGCGGGAGGGGTGGAAAGGGCTCGATGCTGCGGGGGCCGTTCTCGTCGATGATGAGGATTTCCCCGGGACGGATGTCCCTTACATACTGGGCTCCCACGAGGTCGAAGGCGCAGGTTTCGGAGGCGACGACCCAGCCGTCGCCGAGGCGGCCAAGGCACAGGGGCCGGAATCCCCGCGGCGCCCGGGCGGCGACGACGGGGTTGCGCGTCAGGATCACCAGGCTGTAGGCCCCTTCGACCCGCGAGAGGGCGTGGGTGAGGGCGCTCTCGATGCCCGCATCGAGATGGCGGGCCATCAGGTGGACGATCACCTCCGTGTCCATGGTGGACTGGAAGATGGATCCCCGCACCTCGAGCTCACGGCGGATGGCCCGGGCGTTGGTCAGATTTCCATTGTGGGCGATGGCGTAGTATTCCTCGCCGTGGTGGACGAGAAAGGGCTGGGCGTTGGAAACCACCGACGATCCCGTCGTGGAGTAGCGAACGTGCCCGATGGCCATGGTGCCTGTCAGTTTCGCCAGGATCTGCTCCGGGAAGACCTCGGAGACGAGGCCCATGCCCTTGTGGCCCCAGACCCGGCAGCCGTCGGCCACCTTGATGCCGGCGCTCTCCTGTCCCCGGTGCTGGAGGGCGAAAAGCCCGAAGTAGGTGACCCGCGCCGCCTCCCGGTGCCCGTAAACGGCGAACACGCCGCACTCCTCCCGGGGCTTCCCGTTGTCCCGTTCCCTGTCGTTCATGCCCGCCCTCTTCGGTCTGTTCTTACCGGCTGCCTTCGCCGCCCGGAAGCAATCCGGAGTGGTATTCCTGCAGCGGCGCCACACCCCAGTCCCGTTCCCGGAGAGCCCGGACGGCCTCGCTGGTGGCCCGGGCGCCGGCGAGCGTGGTCGAATAGGGTATGTTGTACAGAAGCGCCCCCCGCCGCATGGCCGTGGCGTCGGCGCTGGCCCTCCGCCCCACGCTGGTGTTGATCATGAGCTGGATGTCCCCGTTCTTCAGATGGTCCAGGACGTTGGGACGGCCCTCGCTGATCTTGTGGACGGGCCAGACGTGAACCCCATGGTCGTGGAGAAATGCCGCCGTCCCCCGGGTTCCGACGATCTGGAACCCCATTTCCTGGAAGATCCTCGCAACGGGAACGATCCCCTCCTTGTGGCGGTCATGGACGCTGATGAAAACCCGCCCCTCCAGCGGCAGCCGGAATCCCGCGGCCATCTGGGACTTGGCGAAGGCCATCCCGAAGGATGAATCGATGCCCATGACCTCCCCGGTGGACTTCATCTCCGGACCCAGGATGACATCGACGCCGGGGAAGCGGCTGAAGGGAAAGACCGCTTCCTTGACGGAAATGTGGTCCGGCCGGACGGCCCCGGCGAATCCCAGCTCCTTCAGGGTCTTCCCGAGCATGACCTTCGTGGCCAGCTTGGCCAGGGGGATCCCGATGGCCTTGCTGACGAAGGGAACCGTCCGGGAGGCCCGGGGATTCACCTCCAGGACGTAGAGCTTCCCGTCCTTGATGGCGTACTGGATGTTCATGAGCCCCACGACGCCCAGTTCCGCGGCGATCATCCGGGTCTGCCGCTCGATCAGGGCCATCATCTCCCCGGAGAACGTCAGCGGCGGAAGGATGCAGGCGCTGTCTCCGGAGTGGATGCCCGCCTCCTCGATGTGCTCCATGATGCCGCCGATGACCGTGTCGGTTCCGTCACTGATGGCGTCCACGTCGACCTCCACGGCATCCTCCAGGAACTGGTCGATGAGGATCGGGTGCCCCGGGGAGACGTGGACGGCCCGCTCCATGAAGGACTCCAGGGTCCGGCCGTCGTAGACGATCTCCATGGACCGCCCGCCCAGGACGTAGGAGGGCCGCACCACCACGGGATACCCGATGCGCTCTGCCGCCGCGACGGCCTCATCCGCCGTCATGGCCGTGTCGTTCCTGGGCTGGAGGAGGTCCAGCCGGTTGACGATTTCCTGGAAGCGTTTCCGGTCCTCCGCCCGGTCGATGGCGTCGGGGGAGGTGCCGAGGATTCGCACCCCCGCGTCCTCGAGGCCCCGGGCCAGGTTCAGGGGGGTCTGGCCGCCGAACTGGACGATGACCCCCAGGGGATCCTCGGTCCGTACGATGTGGAGGACGTCCTCCAGGGTCAGGGGCTCGAAATAGAGCCGGTCGGAGGTGTCGTAGTCGGTGCTGACCGTCTCCGGGTTGGAGTTCACCATGATGCTCTCGATGCCCATCTCCCGGAGGGCGAAGGAGGCGTGGACGCAGCAGTAGTCGAACTCGATGCCCTGGCCGATGCGGTTCGGCCCGCCGCCCAGGATGATCACCCGGGGCTTCGTGGAGCGCCGGCTCTCGTCCTCCGTCTCGTAGGTCGAGTAGAAGTAGGGCGTGTAGGCCTCGAACTCGGCGGCGCAGGTGTCGACGAGCTTGTAGACGGGCAGGATCCCTTCCGCCAGGCGGCTCTGCCGGATTTCCTTCTCGCCGGTGCCCCAGAGCTCCGCCAGGCGGCGGTCCGAAAAGCCCATCCTCTTGGCCTCCCGGAGCGTTTCCGGCGTTCTTTCCGCCGAGGCCAGTTCCCGCTCCGCCTCCACAACGTCGCGGATGGGGTACAGGAACCAGGGATCGATCTTCGTCAGTTCGTGGATTTCCTCGACGGTCAGGCCGTGGGCGAGGGCCGCGGCAATCCAGAACAGCCGGAGGGAGTTGGGGGTTCTGAGTTTCGGGGCGAAGAACTCCCGCGGATTCCGCACTTCCTCCGGGAGGGGCTGGTTCAGTCCGAATCGTCCGATCTCCAGGGAGCGGACCGCCTTCTGGAGGGCCTCCTTGAAGGTCCGGCCGATGGACATGGTCTCCCCGACAGACTTCATGGACGTGGTCAGGAAGTCCTCCGTCTCGGGGAATTTTTCGAAGGTCCAGCGGGGGATCTTGACGACGCAGTAGTCGATGGTGGGCTCGAAGGAGGCCATCGTCTCCCGGGTGATGTCGTTGGGGATCTCGTCGAGGGTGTAGCCCACGGCGAGCTTGGCGGCGATCTTGGCGATGGGAAAGCCGGTGGCCTTGCTGGCCAGGGCGG
>CAZXMK010000037.1:0-15148 GCA_964641935.1 uncultured Syntrophaceae bacterium | reverse complement strand
GACGATGCTGTTCCGGCTCAGCTCATAGCCCCTCCAGATGTACTGGCTCAGGACGGAGACCGAGACGTCGCCCGTAGGCGCTTCCACGGCGGGGGCTGCCGACTCTGCCATGGCCGGTTTCGCCTCGGCCGGCTTTTCTTCCGCCGATGCTGCCGTCTGGATCAGAAAAACCGCCGCGATGACACAGCACAGGGTGATGATGATCTTCTTCCCGTAGAACATGATTCATTCCTCCTTGCCAACAGAATGAAGTGCATTTCTCAAGGACTGTGCCACGAGGAGGTTCGATCCGTAACCTTTTGTTTCAGCGTGAGAACCGTCCGCATGCAAGAGTCGGCGGCGGGGAGGGGAAATCGACAATATTGTCACGTTCCGGGAGATCGGGGCGAAATTGTGGCGTTCGATGCAAGGATGTCTCGGTGATCGGCCGGATGGAAGCGGATAAAAAAGGGGCGCCGGATCGGCGCCCCCTTTGATGTCACGGGTTGGGAAGGATCAACCCCACGCTTTTTCCGCCGCCGCGTTCCTGCCGGCGATCCGGCCGAAGACGAGGCAGTCCAGCGTGGCGCAGCTGCCCAGGCGGACGGCGCCGTGAACGCCGCCGGTCACTTCGCCGGCGCAGTAAAGACCCGCGATGGGCTTGTCCGTCGAGACGTCCGTGGCCTGGGCCTTGGTGTTCATGTTGATGCCGCCCATTGTGTGGTGAACCTTGGGCATGAGCCGCAGGGCATACCAGGGGCCGGGGCCGAGGGGCTTCTGGTTCTTCTGCAGGTAGCGGCCCCACTCCTCATCCTTGCCCGCCAGGACGCTCTTGTTCCACTTGTCGATCGTCTGCTTCAGGGGCTCGATGGGGACGTTGTAGGCCGCCGCCATCTCCTCCAGCGTCTTGTATTCCTTCACGACACCCCGCTCCATCACCTTCGGCATGTACTCCGCCAGAAGCTTCTTGCCGATGGCGTAACCGTTCGCGTCCGTCATGGCGAGGCACTTGTTCCCAGCCTTGATGATCGCGTCGGCCCGGATCTTCCGGTCCGCCAGCTCATTGACGAAGCGCTTGCCGGTCTTGGTGTCGATCCAGAGGCCGTACATGGCGGCGCAGAGCTGGGCGAAGAAGGGGGAGAGCCCCATTCCCTTTTCATCCGGGCTGCCCCAGGGACCCAACTGGATCCAGGAGAGCTGGATGGGCGTGCAGCCGATCCGGAAGGCCTCCCGCAGGGCCTCGGCGGTGGCGCCGGGCTGGTTGGTCGTCTGCATCTCCGCCGTCAGCCGGGGATCCTGAAGGGTCCGGAAGGCCACGTCGGCGCCAAAACCGCCCGTGGCCAGGACAACGGCCTTCCTGGCCTTGATGTCCTTCACCTTGCCGCTGCCCGCCTTCGGGAAGGTGTAGCCCTCGCGGATCTGGACGCCCTTCACCCGACCGTCGGCGTCCCGGTAGATCTGCGTCAGGTAAGCCCGGGTACGGGGCACGACGCCCAGCTCCTTCAGCTTCAGGAGCTGCTGCTGCACGATGGCGGATCCGCTCTGGTTGTAGGTGCTGTACATCCGCGGGACGGAATGGCCGCCCTCCTGGGTCAGTTTGTCCTTGTACTTGACACCCAGCTCGTTGATGGTCCACATCACGGTACTGACGGACTGGTCCGCCACCATCTTGGCCAACTCCACGTGGTTCAGGTTCAGTCCCGCCGCGAGCATGTCCTTCAGGAGCAGCTCCGGGGAATCCTTGATTCCTTCCTTCTCCTCCATGGGCGATCCCGCAGCCGATACGACGCCACCATTGATGATGGAGTTGCCGCCCGGGGTCATCATTTTTTCGAGGACCACCACGGAGGCGCCGGCCTTCTTGGCCTCGTAGGCTGCCGCCAGTCCGGCGAAACCGCTGCCGATGACCACGACGTCGAAGGTCTCCTGCCATTTCTTCGGCATGGGCGCCGCCTCGGCGCTCCAGGGGTTCATGGTGAGCGTTCCCGCCGCGACACCCGCTGCCGCAACGGCACCGCTCGTTTTCAAAAAGTTTCTTCTCGTCATTGCTTTCGGGGTTTTCGTTTCTTCCGACATGTCATACCTCCTGAATTTCCATTCGCATGGATGGGTAATTTCCCCCCCCCCCGTACAATCCCTTGTCTTCTGTTTCCGTCTATCGGCTTCAACCTGACAAACGTGTCCTTCCATTACGCCGACTGGTGTTCCGAAGTCAATCCCGGATCGCAAGCAATTGCACTCATTAATGATTATGGCATTCTGGAGCCCGCCGTATCATGGGTGCATCGGTCATGACGAGGCCTGTTGATCTTGAAGGCCGGGAACGATATATAGACACATCGTTCGCCCGGCTGTGCGGAACAAAGTTTGCGGAGACTCTCCGGGGGAAGGAAAAGGGGAATGGATGGAAAAGAGACAACACAAAGGCAGGGAAACCGCTCTGACTGCCCGTTTCCGGGACGCCCTGGGGCTTGCCGCCGTCCTTCACGCGGACCAGGTCCGCAAGGGATCGGGGATTCCCTATGTGGCGCATCTGCTGACCGTCGCCGCGACCGTGATCGAGGAGGGGGGGAGCGAGGATCTCGTCATCGCGGCACTCCTGCACGACGCGGCGGAGGACCAGGGCGGTCCGGAGATTCTGGCGCGGATCCGGTCCCTGTACGGAGAGTCCGTGGCGGCTGTCGTGGAGGCTTGTTCGGATACCACCGAGACACCCAAGCCTCCGTGGCGGGAGCGTAAAGAGCGCTACATCGCGCACCTGGAGGCGGTTCCCGAGGGTGTTCTCCTGGTCTCCCTGGCGGACAAGATTCACAATGCCCGGGCGATCCTGCGTGATTACCGGTCCGTGGGCGAGGACCTGTGGGAGCGGTTTCGCGGCGGGCGCGACGGGACTCTCTGGTACTATGAAACCCTGGCAGGGGCCTTCGAACGAACCGGGAAATACCGGAGGCTGGCAGGGGAGTTCCGGGCGGTTGTGGACGAACTCGTCCGGGTTGCCGGAAAGGCGGCGTCCTGAGCATCCCGACGGCGGGAGGAATGATTGCCCCGATTAACGAAAGAGCGAGGTGCCTGAAATGATACTGGAGATGGAACCCCTGTCGCCGGACCACGGCCGGCCGGTTATCGACATCTTCAATCATTACATCGAACACACATTTGCCGCGTTCCTGGAGAGCCCGGTTCCCTACGCCTTTTTCAATGTTCTGCTCAAGACGGCGGAGGGCTATCCCTCCGCTGCCGTGAAGACGGAGACAGGGGAGGTCATCGGGTTTGGTTTTCTGCGCCCCCACAGCCCGATCCCGACGATGGCGGGGACGGCGGAGATCTCCTATTTCCTGCATCCGGATCACTGCGGGCGGGGAGTCGGAGGAATCCTGCTGGATCATCTCCTGGAATCCGCTGCGTTGAAGGGGATCCATACCGTTCTTGCAGCCATTTCCGCGGTTAACGAACCAAGCATCCGATTTCACAGCAAGAATGGATTTTCCGAGTGCGGCCGATTCAGAGAGGTGTTCCGGAAACGGGGCCGTTTTGTGGACACCGTCTGGATGCAGCGCCTGCTGGGAAACGGAAAATGATCGTGACAGGAGGGCCTGTTTCGGGCATACAGCCGTAACCGCGGGCGCAGCAAAGGAAACGGCGCCCGCCCGCTCCGGCGATCCGGCAGGAGTCGCTGGAATTTTCAGAGGAGGAGGAAAATATGGCCATGAAGCAATGGGACCGTCCGCCGGAGATGCTGATCGACCCGGACCGGAAATACCTTGGAAAGATCGAGACCGCGCGGGGGGTCATCGAGATCGAGTTCTATCCGCAGCACGCCCCGCTCACCGTGAACAACTTCGTCTTCCTGGCCCGCGAGGGCTTCTATGACGGGGTGGTGTTCCACCGGGTGATTCCCGATTTCGTGATCCAGGGTGGCGATCCCACCGGCACCGGCCGGGGTGGTCCCGGATACCGATTCGAGGACGAGTGCGAAGGAAACCCGCTGATCCATGAACGGGGCGTTCTCTCCATGGCCAATGCAGGCCCCGGCACGAACGGAAGCCAGTTTTTCATCACCCATTCACCGCAGCCCCACCTGAACGGTCGGCACACGGTCTTCGGGAAGGTCGTGGCGGGTCTGGACGTCGTCGACGCAATCCGCCAGGGCGACCGGATGGATCGGGTCACCATCATCGAAAGCGAATGACACCGGGAGGAACATTTCCATGATCAAGATCATGCCCTGCCTGGACATGAAGAACGGCCGCGTCGTCAAGGGGATCCACTTCGTGGACCTGAAGGACGCGGGAAATCCAGTGGAGAACGCCGCCTTCTATTCCCAGGAGGGGGCCGACGAGCTGGCCATGCTGGACATCGCGGCAACGCTGGAGAATCGCAAGACCCGCCTGGAGTGGGTGAAGGGTGTGGCCTCCGTCATCGCGATTCCCCTCACCGTGGGAGGCGGCATCTCTTCACTGGAGGATATCCGCCTTCTCCTGGAGGCCGGGGCCGCCAAGGTCTCCATGAACAGTGCGGCGGTGAACCGCCCGGGCCTGGTCGGCGAAGCGGCGAAGGAATACGGATCGGAATGCATCACCGTCGCCGTGGACGGGTGCCGGAACCCGGCCATGCCCTCGGGGTTCGAGGTAGTCGTGGCGGGAGGGACGAAGCCCGTCGGCAGGGACGCCGTGGCGTGGGCGAAGGAATGCGAGGACCGCGGCGCCGGCGTGATCCTGCCGACCAGCATGGATGGTGACGGTACTCAGAAAGGGTATGACCTGGCCTTCACCCGGGCCATATCGGCGGCGGTCGGGGTTCCCGTCATCGCATCCGGCGGCGCCGGAAAGCTCGAGGACTTCCACGCCGCGATCGTCGAGGGCGGGGCAAGCGTTCTCCTGGCGGCCTCGGTGTTCCACTACCGCACGTTCAGCATCCGGCAGGTGAAGGAATATCTGCGCGGCATGGGGCACGAAGTGTCCCTGTAAGCGGATCGGAAAGGCGTGCGGAGGGGAGACAGCCACTGTTTCCCGGCCGCCCGGGCGCAGGCGATCGGATATTGCGCCGGAAAGGGGACAAGCGTGTCCATGAATGCAGCGGATATCCGCCGGGTGCTGGTTCTCGGCGCCGGCACCATGGGGCGCCAGATCGCCCTGTATTTCGCCCTCCGGGGCTGCGATCCCGTCCTGTATGACCTGGAAGACGCCGTCCTGGAACGGGCCGTGGCGTCCATAATGAAAACCGTCGCCGGTCTCGTCCGTCAGGGACGGGTGACGGAAACGGAGGCCGGGGAAGCCGTCGGACGGATCTTCACGACGTCCGACGCCGCAAAGGCGGCGGACGGTGTCGACCTGGTCACCGAGTCCATCCCGGAAGATCCGGTCCTCAAGGGGAGGGTCTTCTCCCTTTTCCACGGCCTCTGCCCTGACCGGACCCTCTTCACCACCAACACCTCCTCGCTCGTCCCCTCCATGTTCGCCGCCGAGACCGGCCGGCCGGACCGGTTCCTGGCCCTCCACTTCCACGACCTTTCCTACAACCGGATCGTGGACGTCATGCCGCACCCGGGGACGGATGAAGGGGCGGTGCGTGTCGTCCGGGAGTTCTGCGAGCGGACGGAGTTGATCCCCATCGTCCTGCAAAAGGAGTATCCCGGTTACCTCTTCAATTCCATGTTCATGGCCCTCCTGGGGGCGGCCCAGACCCTGGCCGCCGGCGGGATCGCCGAGGTGGAGGAAATCGACCGCGCCTGGATGGGGGTGTTCAACATGCCCATCGGTCCCTTCGGGCTCATGGACCGCGTCGGACTCGACACCGTGTGGAAGGTCGTTGATTTCTGGGCATCCATGACACGGGACCCGCAGGCGATGAAGAACGCCGCCTTCCTGAAAAGCCTGGTGGACAGGGGAGAGCTGGGCCAGAAAGCGGGGCGGGGTTTCTATGCCTACCCTGGGCCCCGTTTCGCGAAGCCCGGCTTCGTTGAGGGTCGCATCAAAGAGGAAATGGAGCAGCCATGAGCCTGGAAACCCTGTTTTCACCCGTCACGATCAACGGAATGACCCTTCGGAACCGCGCCGTCATGCCCGCCATGGGGAGCGGCTATGGCAATACCGACGGCACGGTCAGCGACCGCCTGGTCCGGTATCTCGCCCGGAGGGCAAGGGGGGGTGCGGGCCTCATCGTCACGGAAGTCTGCGCGGTTACACCCCGGGGAAAGGGCTTCCTCCGGGAGCTTGGAGCCTGGAGCGACGATTTCATCCCCGGCCTGGCAGGCCTGGCCGAGGCGGTCCACCGCGAAGGGGCGAAGGTCGCCCTGCAGCTCCACCACGCCGGCCGGGAGACCTTTTCCGCCGCCGCCGGGGGAACGCCCGAGGCACCGTCGCCCATTCCCAGCGTCATCATGAGGCAGCCCTGCGAGGAAATGAGCGGGGACCGGATCGCCGAGGTGGTCGAGGCCTTCGCCTCTGCGGCGGTGCGGGCCCGGAAGGCGGGGCTGGATACCGTGGAGATCCACGGCGCCCACGGGTATCTCCTGACCCAGTTCCTGTCGCCCTTTTCCAACGCACGGACGGACCGGTATGGCGGATCCGAGGAGAACCGGATGCGCTTCGTCCTGGAGGTCGTCGCGGCGGTGAGGCGGGCCTTGGGGGACCGCTTTCCCGTGATCGTCCGGATCTCCGCGGATGAGCTGATCAAGGGCGGCTACGACCTGGAGTTCGCGAAGCGGCTGGCGCCGCGCCTGGTGTCCGCCGGGGCCGATGCAATCCACGCCTCGGTGGGAGTCTATTCCACGCCGGGCAACCTGAGCATCGCGTCCATGGACACGGAGGCCGGGTTCAACCTCTTCCGCGCCCGGGCGATCCGGGAGCGGGTGGAGGTGCCGGTCATCGCCGTGGGGCGCATCAATGACCCGCGGCTGGCCGACCGGGCCATCGCGGCGGGCGACGCCGACCTGGTGAGCTTCGGCCGCCAGCACCTGGCGGATCCGGATTTCCTCGCCAAGGCCCGGGAAGGGCGATGGGACGAAATCCGCTGGTGCGTCTCCTGCAACCAGGGCTGTATCGAGCGGCTGATGTTCGAGATGCAGCCCATCACCTGCACGTTCAACCCCGAGTGCGGGAACGAGCGCGAACCGGCGGCCCCGGACGCCCAGGGGCGGCGCCTGTGGGTGATCGGCGCCGGTCCGGCGGGACTTTCCGCCGCCCTGGCCGCGGCCGAACGCGGGTTCAAGGTGGAGGTCTTCGAGAAGGAGGAGGTCCCGGGGGGGCAGATCCTGCCGGCCGGCCGGCCGCCCCACAAGGAGGCCTTCCTGGACTGGGTGAGCTGGGCGGTCCGTCGGGCGAAGGAACGGGGTGTGGTCTTTCACTGCGGCCGGGAGGCCGATGCGGACCTTCTCAAGGCAGGGCGCCCCGACGCGGTCGTCCTGGCCGCCGGTGCTTCTCCGTCGGTACCGAAGATCCCGGGCATCCACCGCTGTCATGTTCTTGATGCCCGGGACGTTCTGACGGGCAAGGCGACCCCGGTGGCGCCCGCAGCCGTCCTCGGTGCAGGATACGTAGGCATGGAGACGGCGGATTATCTCCTGGCCCGGGGCATCGATGTCACGGTCCTCGAGATGCAGGCCGCGTATCCCGTGGGCAAGCACACGTCCCATGGGTACTGGCTGCACCTGCGGCTGAAGGAGCGGGGTGCCAGGATCCTCCTCGGCGCGACGGTGACGGGGATCGGGGAGCAAGCCGTTGCATACCGGCAGGGGGAGGAAGAGGGAACCGTCCCTGCAGCCTCGGTGATCACGGCCCTGGGGGCCCGGACGGAGAACGGGCTGGAAGAGGTGCTGCGGGAGCTCGGCATTCCCTGGCGGACCGTCGGAGACGCGGCGGGGCCGCGGCGCCTCCTGGAGGCCATTCACGAGGGTGACCGGGCGGGCCGGGAGGCCTGATCAGCGCAGGCAGACGCTCAGGATCTCGACGAGGTCGGTTTCCCCCTCCAGAACCTTCCGGATCCCGCTCTGCAGCAGCGTGCTCATTCCCTCCGCAGATGCCGCCTTGCGGATGGCCGCGATGGACTTCCTGCTGATGATCATCTGCTTGATGCTGTCGCTGGCCACCAGGAGTTCGTAAATGCCCATCATTCCCCGGTAACCGGTGTCGTTGCATTCGGGACAGCCTTTCGCCCGGCTGATTTTCCGCTTGTCCGAAAATTCCATTCCCAGTGTCTCGAAGGCCTTCTCTCCGTACTGGCGTGCCATCTCGTCCCATTCCTCGCGGCTGACGGGAACGGATTCCCGGCAATGGGTGCAGAGGCGGCGGACGAGGCGCTGAGCCAGGACGCACAGGAGCGAGTCGGCGAAGCCGAAGGGATCGATGCCCATGTCCAGGAGGCGGACAATGGTCTCCGGGGCGTTGTTCGTGTGCAGGGTGGAGAGGACGAGGTGGCCTGTCGTGGACGCCTCGACACCCATCTTGGCCGTCTCGTAGTCCCGCATCTCCCCCACCATGATGATGTCCGGATCGGACCTGAGGAAGGCCCGCATGGCGGTGCTGAAGTCCAGGCCGATCTTGTGGTGCATCTGGACCTGGCGGATTCCCTTCTGTGTGATCTCGACGGGGTCTTCGGCGGTCCAGATCTTGGTGTTGGGACGATTCAGGCGGTGAAGGGCGGCGTGGGCCGTCGTGGTTTTGCCGGAGCCGGTGGGTCCGACGATCAGGATCAGCCCGTAGGGCTTGTCGAGCTGCTCGACGAACCGGGTCAGGGTCTCCTGCGGCATCCCCAGTTCGTCCAGGGTCATGATCCTTCCGCGGGTCAGGATCCTCAGGACCACGTCCTCCACGTAGCCGTGGGTCGGCATGGTGGCCACCCGGAGTTCGATGTCCTCGCCCCCGGGCCGCGTGTGCCGGATCTTTCCGTCCTGGGGCAGGCGCCGCTCGGTGATGTCCAGGCTGGAGAGGATCTTGATGCGGGAGACGATCGCCGCCCGGTAATCGTAGGGGAGGGTGCGGTAATGGAAGCACTCGCCGTCGACGCGAAATCGGACAATGACCTCCCGGTCCCGGACGTCCGGCTCGATGTGGATGTCCGAGGCGCGGCGAAGGCAGGCCTCGTTGATGATCTCATTCACCAGGCGGACGATGGTTCCGTCCGTCTCGCTGACGTCCGCGAACTCCTCCCGCCGGTCGCCGTTTTCCGCCGTGCCCTCCTGGGCCCGGGCTTCCTTCAGGTAGCAGGTTCCGTAGAAGTGGTCGATGAACTTCAGGATGTCTTCCCGGGACGCCAGGCAATACTCGATCTGCTTGGTCTTCAGCAGGCTTTCGATGCTGTCCCGCCGCGGCAGGTCGGCCGGGTTGTCCACGAGGACGGAAATGCGCCCCTCCCGCCGCTCCAGGGGAACCCAGCCCTCGCGGTGCAGGTATTCGTGTTTGAGGTTTGCAAGGAGGCTGCGCGGGACGGGGGTCCGTTCGTCGAAGCAGACAGAACGGATGATGGAAGTGTCTTTCTGCGAATTCCGGTCAGACCGGCCCATTGTGTCTTCTACCTTCTTTCCGTTCGGTTGGACATCCGGATGCCTCATCCATGCCTCCTGTGGTTGCTCCTGAAAACCCTCCTCATTATAGGAGAATCGCCCCCATTGTTCAACGTTGATATGGTGGAGTGATGAGGCAGGGGGCGGGGACTGTCCCATTGGATTCCACCGATCGATTGGAGCGACTGTCCGTCCGGGTGCACCGTGATGCCGATGCTGACCGGGAAGGCGATTCGTGCTATACGGGAACCAACCCCCACAGGATCGAGCCCATGGAGCTTGTCTATCTCTCCGATATCCACGACGCCTTCGACCGGGTCAGGGAGCTCCTGTCCCGAACCAGCGCCGACGTCTACATCATCGCCGGCGATCTCATCGACCGGCCCTTCTATACGGAAGAGATGTCCGCCCGCTACCGGAAAAGGCAGGCGTCCTTCTCCGCGCTCCGCCACCGGCTTGGAGACGGGGAGATGAACATCGAAGATTTCGTCTACGCTCTTCTGGAGCGGACCGGCGTGCCGGACGACGTCCGGCGGCAGGCGGCGGAATTCCGGGAGGAGACCATCCGGGGCCGCCGGGTCATGCAGCAGAAGTACAAGATCCTCGAGAGCATCCTGCGTCTCAAGGCGGATGCCCGGATCCTCTGCCTGCCGGGGAACTACGACATGGACCTCCAATACACCTCTCTCCATGAGCGGGACCTGCACCGGCACTGGATTCAGGCCGGGGAGCTGAGGATCGCCGGCTACGGGGGTGCCGACATCACGACCCCCGGCATTCCCGAGCAGTATGCGGTGAAGTATCTGGCCGACCGCGGCGCCAGCGAGATGGCCCGGTTCTTCGGAGAGGCGCGGCCGGACATCGTGGCGACCCACAAACCCGCCCACGGCGTCCTCGACCACCTACCGTCTCGCGGAGAGAGCGGATCGCCGGAGTTGCGGCGCTACTGCGAGGAGAACGGGGCGATCCTGTGCCTGACGGGCCACCTGCACGACCAGTGGGGATTCGAGGAGATCGACGGAACGGTGTATCTCAACCCCTCCAACTTCGGAGAGGTCCACGAACCCGGCGGGAGGGTCTCCGAAGGGGGGTTTTTCTACGCCATCAAAACCGGGAATCGCCGGCTGGACCGAATCGTGCTCTGCAAACTCACCCGGCAGAGAGTCCATGACGTCGTCGCCTTTGAGCCCGGCACGGGTGGATGGACACGGACCGTCCTGGACCGCGACCGTTATGGAGCCCTCCTGCTGGGAAAATCCGTCGACCGGGAGGGGCGGGGGGACAGCCGGGAACCGCGGAGCCGTCTGATTTCCCTCATCGCGCGGTTTTTCCCCGGTCCCGGCGGCACGGCCGGAGCGGGACCGCTGCAGGGGCATGTCGCCGAGACCTGCGGCCGGATCGGGGCGCGCCTCGGCGTGAGCGCGGGGGTGGATCTCGTGAGCGCCGGCGATCCCGTTCCATCCGGCTCGGTGCCGCATCTGGATCTGGTCGTCTATTTGCAGCGCGGTGATTCCCCGGAAAGGGTGAAGGGCGGAGGCGGGGAGAGCCCCTGGTTCGGAGAGGCGCTGGAGGCGCTCCGGCCGGACCTGGAGGCCTTTCCCGGTGCCGTCGTCGTCGATGGCATCGACCTGGAGCAGGTCCAGCGCAGCATCCTCGCGAAGGACTACGAGTGCAGCGAGCTGCAGCGGTTCGCCGCCTACCGGTCCGTGGGACGCCTGCTCGCGCCCGGCGCCGCACCCGCCGTGGAGGGACGGCTCGATGCGGACCGGGCATTCCGCGGGGAGATCGAAGGGACCGGTGGCACCTACATGGAGATCTTTCTCAACATCGCCGCCGCGGTCGGGACCATGATAGAATTCGATGCCGGCCTCAAGGAACTGGGAATCGTCGCCCCCGAGGCCTATCGAAGAAAGATTGAAGGAGGGCTCCATGGCCATCGCAAGGGATAAGGTGAAACGGCTGATCAAGATGGCGGATTTCCTCTCTGCCTCCTTCAACATGGAGGAGGCCTGCGGGGTTCTGGTCCGGGAAATGCCCCGGCTGTTCCCCGCCGGTGTTTTTTACCGGCATCATGCCGCACGGGACCTGCTGGAAGCCGAGGCGTCCTGGGGGATGTCGCCCCGGGAGGCCGTCTTCGCGCCCGCAGACTGCCACGGGATCCGGAGAAACCGGCCCCACCTGGTGGCTGGAGCGGCCAAGGGCCTGCCCTGCCGCCACGCCGAGGCGGAGGCCGACGGCAGGGCCTCCGTCTGCGTACCCATGACGGTGCACGGCGAGTTTCTGGGCCTGCTCCACATCCGCTTCGACCTGCCCTCCGCGGAATCGCGGCGGGCCGTCGACGCGGCGGAGCAACTGGCCGTCCTGGCGGCCCAACAGGTCCGGCTGTCCCTGCGGAACATCCAGCTCCGGGAGGAGATGAGCAGTCTCTCGACCCGGGACGCCCTGACGGGTCTCCTCAACCGGCGCTTCCTGGAGACGACGCTGGAGCGGGAGCTGAAGAAGGCAAAACGGCAGGGACAAGCCCTGGGTGTCGTGTTCATGGATGTCGATCACCTGGGGCACATCAACCAGACGTACGGCATCGAGGAGGGGGAGCGGATCATCCGCGACCTGGGTGCGTTCGTGGGCGGAAACGTAAGGGACGAGGACATCGCCTGCCGCTGGGGGGCGGACGAATTCGTCCTGATTCTTCCGGGGAGCGATCTGGACACGACGCGGCGACGGGCGGAGAACCTGCGGGCGATGCTCAAGGAGCAGGAGCGGGTGGCAGGGCACCAGCACATGCGGCGGGTCACCCTCTCCATGGGCGTGGCCTCCTCGCCGGAGAACGGGGAGACGTCGGGGGACATTCTCCAGGTTGTCCGCCTGGCGGTGAAGCGGGCTAAGCAGGAGGGCCGGGACCGGGTCTGCACGCCCCCTTGAGCGGGACGCCCTTCCACTCCGACGGCCCGTTTGCGTCTCACCCCGGTGTGCCGGACTTCCGTGCGTCGATGTCGCCGGGGTACATCATCGCGTCCTGGCCCCGCTCGCGGGTCCGGACGCGGATGACCTCCTCCACGGGGGTGACGAAGATGATCCCGTCGCCGGGCTCGCCGGTGTAGGCGGATGCGAGGATGGCCTCCAGGGCGGCCTCCAGGTTGCGGTCCGAAAGGACGATGTTGACCTGGATCTTGGGCAGTACGTTGACCTGGTAGGTTCCGGCGCGGCCGACCAGTTGGATCCCTCCCTGGCGCCCGTGGCCCCGGACCTCGAACAGGTTCAGGCCCACGATGCCGATCTCCGCCAGGGCCTCCTTCACGTCGCAGACCTTGTCTTCGCGAATGATCGCCTCGATCTTCTTCAGCATGGCTGTCTCTCCAAGATGTCTTTGAAATCTATGTAATATTCGGATTTCGATTCCGGGACGCTACGAGTAGGACCTCTCCCCATGGGAGCTGATGTCCAGCCCCACTTCCTCTTCCATGGGGGAGACGCGGAGCCCCATGCTCCAGTGGAGGAGCTTGGCCAGCACGTAGGTCATCCCGAAGGAAAAAGCGATGGTGACGAGGATCGCAACGATCTGGACGCCGACCTGACCGGGGTTGCCGAAGAAAAGGCCGTTGGCGCCGTCGCCGTTGACGGCCGTCGTGGCGAACAGGCCCGCGGCGATCATGCCCCAGGTGCTGGCGATGCCGTGGCAGGCCCAGACGTCGAGGGACTCGTCGAGCTTGCGGCGGTCCCGGAAGCGCATGGCGTAATAGGACAGGGGCGCCGCGACGGCGCCGACGACCATGGCGGCCAGGGGGGTGATGAAGCCCGAGGCGGGCGTCACCGCCGCGAGGCCCACGACCATGCCCGTGGCGATTCCGAGGGTGCTGGGCCGCCCGTCCAGCCATGACAGAAGCATCCACACCAGTCCGGCTGACGCCGCCGAGGTGTTCGTCGTCAGCAGGGCATTCACGGCCGTTCCATTGGCTGCGAGGGCGCTGCCGGCGTTGAAACCGAACCATCCCACCCACAGAAGCCCCGCTCCCAGAACGGTCAGGGGAATGTTGTTGGGCTCCATGGGGGATTTCCCGAAACCGCGCCGCGGGCCGATCACCAGCGCGAAGGCCAGGGCCGAGAATCCGGCGGCGATGTGAACCACCGTGCCACCGGCGAAATCCAGAACGCCCATGCTCTTCAGCCAGCCGCCCTGGCCCCAGACCCAGTGGCAAAGGGGATCGTAGACCAGGGTCGCCCAGAGAAAACTGAAAAGAAGAAAGCCCTTGAACTTGACCCGCTCGACGAAGGCGCCGGTGATGAGGGCCGGTGTGATGACCGCGAACATCATTTGAAAGGCGGCGAAGAGGCTGTGGGGGATGGTTTTGCTGTAGTCCGCATTGGGGGCCGCGCCGACACCCTCGAAGCCCAGGAAGTTGAGCCCTCCGATCAGCCCGTTGATGGACGTGCCGAAGGCGAGCGAGTAGCCGAAGAGGACCCACTGGACGCCGATCAGGGCCATGAAGACATAGCTCAAGGTCAGGGTGGAGAGGACGTTTTTCCTCCGGACCATCCCTCCGTAAAAGAATGCCAGGGCCGGGGTCATCAGGAGGACCAGGGAACAGCACACGAGGATCCAGGCGGTGTCGCCCGCATTGATGGGGGTGTTCATAATCTCCGCTCCTTCGTTAAATGGATCCACAAATTGCAAATTGCCGGCCAGAGTGTGAAATGAGTCATATCAGCGGGTTGTGAGAACCAACCCGTCCGAATACGGAACGGAAATGTCCCGATTGAAAGCGATTGCACGGATTTGTTACAAGCGCACGGTGCGAGCCGGAAAACGGGAAACGTGCGACGGAGGCGGAAGAAACCGGGAAGCGTGTTTGACAAGCAAAAGGCTTTCCACTACATATCCGGGCAGGAAGAAACCCGGGGAAAGCGATCCGCCGCGGGGATGACTTCCGATGATCAACATGCCGGGGAGGACATCATGGAACCCTATTTCGACGAACGGGAAACCCTGAGCCGGGAGGAACGGCTCCGCATGCAGGTGGAGGCCCTTTCCCGGATGATGGAGAATGCCGGCCGCCGGTCGCCGGTCCTGCGGAGACAGTTCGAAGAACTGAAGATCAGCCCTTCCGGGATCAAAACGGCTGCGGATTTCGAGCGGCTGCCGGTCGTCTCGCGGGAACGGCTCGTGGAGATGGAGCTGAAACACCCGCCGTACGCGGGCCTGGAAAATCCCGATGCGCAAATCGACCGGATCTTCATTTCCCCCGGTCCCGTCTACGAGCCCCACCTGGGTGAGGAGGATGTCCTCTGGGCCCGGGCTTACAAGGCAGCCGGCCTCGGGAAGGGCGACGTGGTCCTGAACGCGTTCTCCTACCACATGGTTGCCGCAGGGCTGACGTTCCACGGGGGGCTGCGCAAGGTCGGCGCGACGGTCATCCCGTCGGGAGCCTCGAGCGCCCAGGCCCAGGTGCAGCTGGTCCGCGACCTCGGCGCCACGGCCTACACGGGGACGCCGAGCTTCCTGATGGCGATCATCGAGAAGGCAAAGGAGATGGGGTACGACTTCCGGAAGGACTTCCGGGTCCGGAAGGCCTGCTTCGCCGCCGAGCCCCTGTTTCCGGCCATGCGGACGCGCTTCGAGACGGAGTTCGGCATCGACACCTACCAGATGTACGGCGCGACGGAGGTGGGGGA
>CAZXMK010000036.1:0-15187 GCA_964641935.1 uncultured Syntrophaceae bacterium | reverse complement strand
TTGAACCGGGCCTGGGCCTTGTTCAGATCGATCTCCCGGGGCAGGGGAATGACCCGTTGAAACGACCCGTAGCTTCTCTCGATGGTATGGTAGCCCTCACCCTTGTCTTCCTTTTCAAATTTCTTCTCTCCTTTGAGAACGAGGACCGACTCCTCCAGGAGAAGCTCCACGTCCTTCTCTTCCATCCCGGGAAGCTCCGCATGGACGACGATCTCCTTCGCCCCCTCCCTCACGTCCACGGAAGGATGGAAACCTACGGAGCGGCCGCCGGTGGCGGGAAACGGGGCAAAGGCCGTCCCCTGGAAGAAATCGTCGAAAACCCGGTTCATTTCCTGCTGCAAAACAGAAAATGGATGATCTCCTTCCTGGCCGGCCGGAACCGCACGCTCTCCCCGGAGCGATGGCAAAAACCTTCGAAATGCCATTCCTTCCACCTCCTTTCTCACTCAGCCTTGATGGCGATTTTCCTGGCCTTGGATTTCTCCGCCTTCTGGAGAACGAGGCGGAGAACACCGTTTTTCACCGTGGCCTCGATCCTGCTCTGGTCGATCTCCTCGGGAAGGGTGAAAGCCCGCTGATAATCTCCCGTATCGAATTCGGCATACACGAGGTTGTGTCCCGGAAAGGCGACAGGCTCCACCGTGCCGTTGATGGTCAGCACATTCTTTTCCAGCATGATGTCCACCGAGCTCTCGTCCACTCCCGGCATGTCGGCCAGAAGCACAATGGACTCCTTTGTCTCATAGATGTCGACCCGGGGAACATACACCTTGCGGTTTCTCGTCCGTTCCATTTCCACCGGGTTCGAAGCCGTCTGTTTCTGCAGTTCCTGTTCCTTCATGTTGGTCGTCCCCCCTTTCTACTCCGCCTTGATGCTGATCTTTCTGGGTTTGTCCGCCTCTGCCCGCGGCAGGGTTATGTGGAGGACACCCTTTTCATAACGGGCAGCCACATTTCCCGCATCCACCCGGAACGGCAGCTGCAGGGTTCGACTGAAGCGCCCGCTGCTCCTTTCCTGGCGATGGTAACTCTCGCCCTCTTTCAGGGTCTCGGGATTCCGTCCACCGCTGAGGGTCAGGCTTTCACCCACAACGGAGATATCCATGCCGTCGGGATCCGCTCCCGGCAACTCGGCGGAGACAACGATCTCATTCTCTCCGCTCCAGACGTTGATCGCCGGGAAATCCTGGCTGAAAGGCTGGCTGACACCCGAAAACAGCCGGTTCATTTCCCGCTGGAGGCGCTGTACCTCCGGCATGAGATCCACAATTCTTCCAAATCTCCAGACCGGTCCGAACATGTCCACAACCTCCTTTTCCGGTTTGGTCGTCTTCCCTTCCCGATCATCCCGGACGCCGGGCACACGGACCCGGTTGCCGGAAAGACGACAACCATTTAATATTGTTCGTGATAACACCTTTTGGCGCTAATATAAACACCGTATCGGCATTGTCAAGGGAGGACCGCCCCGAGGGATGGAACAGGCTGTCGTGCCGTGCCCTTCTGGTCAGGCCGGAGAGGGGGCAAGACGGAGGGCAGCGATCATGGACTCGTGAATTCGCCCGTTCGAAGCGAGGATATGAGGTGCATTGAGCGCAAAGGGCGCCCCCGAGAGATTCGTGACCTGCCCGCCGGCCTCGACCACCAGGAGCCAACCGGCCGCTGTGTCCCAGGGCATCAGGCGGAGTTCCCAGAAACCGTCGAAACGGCCGGCCGCCACATAAGCCATATCGAGCGCCGCCGATCCGGCCCTTCGGATCGCCTGGGCGCTTCTGGCCATCACATGGAAATAATTCATGTTGTTGTCGGAATTGTCCCGGATGTCATACGGAAATCCCGTGGCCAGGAGGCTGCGGGAGAGGTCCTTTGTCCCGGAAACGCGAAGGGGGCGCCCGTTCAGAAAGGCCCCCCCGTCACGGCAGGCATAAAACATCTCCTCCAGCATCGGATTGTAAACCACTCCGTGCCGGACAATGCCGTTCTCCTCGAGGGCGATGGAAACGCAGAACACCGGATAGCCGTGGGCATAGTTCGTCGTCCCGTCGAGAGGGTCGATGATCCACCGGTACGGCGACCCCTTGGGAACCCTGTCCGCCTCTTCCGCCAGGATGTCGTGGTCCGGATACCGGTCGAGAATCGCCGATACGATCATTTCCTCCGACTGGCGATCCGCTTCCGTGACGATGTTGATGACGCCCTTGTAGTCAACGGTGTGCTCTTCGCCGAGTCTCTTCTTCAGCCACTCACCGGCCTTCCGGGCAACCTCCTTCATAAAAGCACCGGGGGAATCCATCGATCTTCATCTCTCCCATCATGAATCGTACGTTCCCGCTCCACTTCTGCTGCATCGAGACACCCGACTGCCGCAGGAAACCGTTTCTTCGCCGAATCTCTACTATTTCCGGTTGCATGGATGCTACCGAGAATGGTAAGGTCCCCCATCATTCCATCCTTGGGGGCAATACGGAGCAGCCATGGAAGAGGACGAAACCACCCGGAACACGGCACCGGATCAGGCCTTTCCTGCCCAGGATCTGAAATCCCTGAGGGAATCGCAGGGGATTCAGTTGAAGGACATTTTCGAGGCCACACGGATCACCGTAATCAACCTGGAAGCGATAGAAACCGGCCGTTTCGGAAAACTGCCGGCACCGGTTATCGCCCGCTCCTTTATCCGGTCGTATGCCAGGTCGATCGGCGCCGATGAGGGCAAACTGCTGGAGCGATACAACCGGTTCCTGGCGGAGTCCGAAGGTCCCTCCCAGGAGGAGGTACTCATACCACCGAAAAAAAAGTCACTCAAGAAATGGATCGTTACGATGTCCTGCCTGGCGCTGGCCCTGATCATTGCGGCGGCCGTCCTGATGCTCCGGGAGCCGGTCCCGGCACCGTCCGTGCCGTCGGTCCCGTCCGCCCAGCCAAAGGAAACAGCAACACCCGCCCCGGTCACACAGCAGCCCCCTGCCGGCTCACAGGGATCCCCGCCGGCGGCTCCCGAAGCTTCCGCATCCGCCCCGGCACCGCCTCCGGCAGCCATTCAGGAGCCCCCCCAAGCCCGGCCGCCCTCCGCACCCGCGGCTGCACCCGCACCCGCAGCGACGGATGGATACTCCCTCCTCATCGAGGCCCGGGATTACACCTGGATCCGCCTCAGCGAAGACCAGAGCCAGCCGTACCAGGTCCTGCTGAAGCCGGGGGAAAGGCTGGAGCGGCGGGCATCCCGCTCATTTGACATCGATGTGGGAAACGCCGGGGGAACCCAGTTGACCTTTCAGGGAAAACCCCTGGGCCCCCTGGGGGCCCCGGGACAGGTCGTACACCTTCGGCTTCCCTGAAACGCCTTCGAAAGATAGGTTTGACAACCTCCATGCGATGATCTATGGAGATAAAAAACCCCACAGGGAGCAAAGAATCATGTTTGGTATCGGTATTCCAGAATTGCTGATCATCCTGGTGATCATCCTGATCATCTTCGGCGCCGGCAAGCTTCCGGAAATCGGCAATGCCCTGGGAAAGGGGATCCGGAACTTCAAGAAGGCAACCCGGGAACCCGACGAAATCGATGTGACCCCCCAGAACAAGAAGGTCGAACCGAAATAATCCCCTCTCCGCCTCAAAACGGCACGTCGTCTTCCGGATATCCGCCGTCGGGCGCACCGGAGGAGGGTTCTTCCCCCGTAGCGGGTTTCCCCTGGCCCCTCCCATCGAGCATCTGCATGCTCGCGGCGACGATCTCCGTCATGTAACGTTTCTGACCTTCCTTGTCTTCCCAGGAGCGCGTCTGGATCCGTCCTTCCACGTAAACCAGCTTGCCCTTGTTCAGGTAGTTTCCGCAGATTTCCGCCAGCCGGCCGAAGGTGACAATGCGGTGCCACTCGGTCCGCTGGACCTTTTCGCCGCTCTTGTCCTTCCATTGTTCGTCCGTCGCGAGCCGGAACGTCGTGATCATGGCGCCATCCGGGGTATAGCGAACCTCCGGGTCCGCTCCCAGCCGTCCAATGAGCATCACCTTGTTGAGCATGCCGGTCCCTCCCGTCATGAGATGGGCTTTTATACACAAGGGACGACCCGCAGGCAACAGAATTTTCAAGAAAAAACCAATTGTTGCATCTTTGCGGGAGCCTGGATGCAATCAGGATAAATTCGTAGGCATCCCTACCGTATACCGTCCATGAACGATTGAATTCCCGGTTGCAGGTCCCGCTTCACCTCTCCTTCCGGAGGATTGTTCCGAACCGGCGATCCACGCCAAAGTAATTGAAAAATGGTTTGATTCGGGTGTCGAAATACAGTATAAGGGTCTGTCCTTACGGGATATCAGGTATAAGTGTCCGTTATTTCAAAGCAAACAACCAGGAGGTCCTGCCTTGCTGTTTGATTTCATTCTGGGGAAGTTTTCCAACGATCTGGCGATAGACTTGGGCACAGCGAATACGCTGGTCTATGTAAAAGGAGAAGGCATCGTTCTGAGCGAACCGTCCGTCGTGGCCGTTCATCGCGATGCACGGGGAACCAAAAAGGTTCTGGCGGTCGGAGCGGAAGCGAAAAAAATGCTAGGCAGAACCCCCGGGAACATCGAGGCCGTCCGTCCCCTCCGGGACGGGGTTATCGCCGACTTCGACATTACCGAGGTCATGCTCCGGCATTTTATCCAGAGGGTTCACAACCGCAGGACGCTGATCCGCCCCCGAATCATCGTCTCCATCCCGTCGGGCATCACCCAGGTGGAGAGGCGGGCCGTCAGGGAGACCGTTGAATCAGCGGGAGCCCGGGAAGTCTACCTGATCGAGGAACCCATGGCAGCCGCCATCGGTGCGGGGCTTCCCATCATGGACCCCATCAGTTCGATGGTCGTGGATATCGGCGGCGGGACGACCGAAGTGGCCGTCATCTCCCTGGCCGGCATCGTGTACTCCAAGTCCGTGCGGTGCGCCGGCGACCGGATCGACGAGGAAATCGTCCAGTACCTGAAACGGAAATACAGCCTGCTCATCGGGGAGCGGTCCGGTGAAATCATCAAAACCACCATCGGCTCCGCCTTTCCGGACAACGAGATCCGCAAGGTGGACGTAAAAGGCCGGGATCTGATCTCCGGGATCCCCAAGATCATCGAGGCGAACTCGGAGGAAGTCCGGGAAGCCATCATGGAACCCATCAGCCTCATTGTGGACGCCGTCAAGGATGCCCTCGAAAATGCACCTCCCGAACTGGCCGGGGATATCGTGGATCGCGGCATCACGTTGACCGGCGGCGGAGCCCTGCTGAGAAACCTTGATCTCCTTCTCAAGGAGGAAACAGGACTGCCCGTGACGGTGGCGGAGGACCCCCTGTCTACGGTTGTCCGCGGCGCCGGCATGGCCCTGGATCACATGAATCTTCTGAAGGAGGTGGCCGTCCAGCCGTAGGCAGCGGCTCCCCGGCAAATCAGGATCCCGTGACGGTGGAGCCTTCTTGAAGTCGATACGCGTCCCGGTCGGGATTTCGGGTAAGATCAAAAACGCAGCCATCACTTCCTGCCGGAGGCACCAGGCGGCTTTCCAGGGTATCTTCTTTCTCTTCCACCTGAACCGAGACGGGATCTGTTCTTCGCATCCTGACCGGAACAAACCGGCTCTTGCGATGCAAGGCACTTCCATTCCGCCATGACCGTGGGATGGACATGAGCGCGTTGAAACGAAAAAAGAACCTGATCATCCTGGCCGTCTTTCTCCTGCTGACGCTGGCCATGATCTCCTACCACCTGCGGTACCCCGAACGTCCGGGCCTGATCCGCATCGCCGTCCTGGAGATCACCGGCCCCGTTCAGTCCGCCTTGACGGCATCCTTCCACTCCCTGCGAGACACATGGACGGACTACCTGCACCTGATCGGTCTCAGGCAGGAGAACCGTGCGCTGGGGAAAAAGATCGATGAGTTGACCACGGAACTGAACCGCTACCGGGAAGGGTACTTAGAGGCCCGGCGGCTCCAGGCCCTGTTGTCCCTGCAGCAGGAATTGAAAATCCCGGCCATGGCGGCGAGGGTCATCGACAAGAGCCAGGCATCCCTCTTCAAGACCATCCTCCTGGACAAGGGAACCACCCGCGGCGTCCGGCCGGGGCAACCCGTTCTCTCCAGCAGGGGAGTGGTGGGGCGTGTCATCGAGGCGTCACCGAGCATTTCCAAGGTGCTCCTGATCACGGACGAGAAAAGCAACATCGACGCCCTGATCCAGAGGACCCGTGCGGAAGGCATTCTCCAGGGCAACGGATCCGGAGGCGGCCGCCTGAAATACATATCCAATCTGGAAGACGTTCAGGCGGGAGACGTCCTGCTCACCTCCGGCCTGTCCGGTCTTTATCCCAAGGGGCTCGTCCTGGGCTCGGTCGCCGCCTTCGACAAGAAAGCAGACAGCCTTTTCCAGAAGATCGACGTTGCTCCGGCGTCGGATTTCAACAGGCTGGAAGAGGTCCTGATCCTGGACTACAAACAGAAGAAATGACCCGTTACCTTGTCCTTCCGCCGCTTGCACTGGGCCTCGTCATTCTGCAGACGTCCGTCGTGGAGCTCTTCACGGCCGAGCGGCTCAGCCTGGAACTCACGACCATCGCGGTGATCTACGCAGCTCTGTTCATGGAGACCGGCAGGGGTGCCGTTTCGACTTTTCTGATGGGCTACTTCATGGACACCCTGGTCGCCCCCTTCCCGGGCCTCTATATCCTGTCCTACGGGATCATCTTCTTCACCCTTTCTTCCGTTTCCACCCGAGTCTATTCCACAAAGACCTTTTTCCTGGTCTCCACCACCTTCCTGTCCGTTCTGGCTGAGGGAATCATCCTTGTGTCCGCCTACTATATAATATATGGAATGAACGTCCTCGTTACGGGACTGAAGATCTATCTACCCCAGGCGTGCATCCTCAGCGGGCTCTCCCCGATATTGTTCCAACTCTGCCGCCGACTGGAGGGATACGGGAATGGCAAGTCGGCACAACCGGCTCAATGGGCATGACTCTGCCGAATTCCATAAGCGGTTCAGACTGCTGCTCCTGATCGTCGTCTGCGCCCTTTCCGTTCTCGTGGTGCGGATGTGGCACCTTCAGGTCATCAAGGGAAGCGAACTATACCAGCGCTCCGAAAGCAACAGCCTGCGCAACCGCACCATCCGGGCCGTTCGGGGTGTCATCCTCGACAGAAACCGCACGGTGCTGGTGGACAACCAGGCCGCCTTCGATATCCTGTTTCACCCCCAGCGGGCGGGAAACGTTCGTGACGTGACGCACCGCTTCGCCGCTCTCTGTTCAGAGCGCTCCCTCCCCTATCCGGAAGAGATCCTGGAAATCCGGAAGACCCGCTCCGTGGAACCGCTGAGGATCGAACGGAACATCAGCCGTGAAAAACTGGCCCTTGTGGAGGCCCATGCCCTGGAGTTGCCGGGAATGGTCTCCGAGGTCGTGCCGGTCCGCCAGTATCTCCAGGGTGAAAAGATGGCTCATCTTATCGGGTACATGGGGGAAATCAGCCCGGAAGACCTGGAGAGGGAAGGTATGCGCTACGCCAGCGGCGATATGGTCGGCAAATTCGGCGTTGAGCGCTACCTGGACAGCCCTCTCAGAGGAACGAACGGAGCCGAAAACGTGGTGGTGAACGTGGTGGGCAAGGAAGTCCGGATCCTGGGCCGGATCTCGCCCATCGCGGGGCACAATGTCATCCTGAATGTCGATTCCGTACTCCAGGAGGCCGCCTGGAACGCACTGGAGGGTAAGCCGGGGGCGGTGGTCGCCCTGGATCCCCGCGACGGAGCCGTGCTGGCCCTGGTCAGCTCCCCTTCCTTCGATCCGAACCTCTTTCGGGGAGGGATTTCCGCCAGGAACTGGAAACGGCTGAGCCAAGACCCGGCTCACCCCCTCGAGAACCGGGCCATCTCCGGCCAGTACCCGCCGGGTTCCACGTACAAGCTGGTCGTCGCTGCGGCAGCCCTTGAGGAGGGGCTTGTCACCCCGGATACCGCTTTCCACTGCAATGGATCCTTCACCCTGGGAAACCGGACGTTCCGCTGCTGGCAGAAGCACGGCCACGGCCACGTATCGCTCCACCGGGCCATCGTCTCGTCATGTGACGTCTATTTCTACAACCTCGGCAAGCTCCTCGGGGTCGACAAAATCGCCCACTATGCCCGCGCCTTCGGCTTTGGTGAGATCACCGGCATTGACCTGCCGCGGGAAAAGGGCGGCACGATCCCGACAAAGGACTGGAAGCTAGCCCGCTTCAAGACCCCCTGGCAGCCGGGAGAAACCATCTCCATTGCAATCGGCCAAGGTTACAACACCGCAACGCCTCTGCAGCTTGCCCTGGCCTACAGCGCCCTGGCCAACGGGGGTACCGTTTGGCGTCCCCGTGTCGTCCGCCAGATCGAATCTATCGACGGCAAGGTCGTCCAGGCTTTTCCGCCGGAAAAGAAAGGTGCTCTTCCGCTCAGCGAAAAGAACCGTCTTCTCCTCCGGGACGCCCTGTGGGGGGTCGTGAACGAACCGGGTGGAACCGGTGGGGCGCTCCGCCGAAAGGATGCCGATGTGGCCGGGAAGACAGGTACCGCCCAGGTCGTAGGATATGCCTCGGACGGGAAGGCAAAAAGCTACTCCGGCCGATACCGCGACCATGCCCTGTTTGTCTGCTTCGCTCCCCATGACAACCCGGAGATCGTCGTCGCCGTCATCGCGGAGAACGCCGGACACGGCGGCTCGGCGGCCGCTCCTGTCGCCCGCAGGGTGATCGACGCGTATTTCGAGCAGAAAAACCAGCCCGGAAAGGAACAGACCGCCCGCCAGGATACGCCTCCCCGGGTCAAACCTTCCCTGGCTGCCATCCGGCCGGATCCAGCCCGGAAGGAGGATCCATGAAGGTTGATCGCCGGCTCCTGCTCAATTTTGACTGGACGCTGTTCGGCATGGTTCTGATCATCTGTGCCATCGGGCTCATGAACATCTACAGCACGGGCTACAGCCTGGCCGACGCCCGTCATACATCGCTCTACATCAAGCAGATGCAGTCGCTGGCCATTGGCGTCCTTGCCATGTTCATCGCCTTCTCCGTGGACTACCGGTTCATTGCCCGCCATGCCTATGTCATCTACGGAATCTCCATTGCACTTCTGGTCGCCGTTTTCATTCTCGGCACCGCCGTCAAGGGTTCTCAGCGGTGGATCAATCTGGGCGGATTTTCGTTTCAGCCGTCGGAGATGATGAAACTGACCCTGATCCTGGTGCTGGCCCGATACCTTGACGAACACCGCCTTCCGCGACCCTACCGCCTACGGGAACTGGCGGTCCCGTTCCTGATCGTTTTCCTCCCTTTCTTCATCATTCTCAAGCAGCCGGACCTGGGAACCGCCCTGATGCTCCTGATCATTTTCGTCTCGATGATCTTTTTTGTCGGCGTACGGCTTAAATCCGTCCTGCTGGCGGCCGCGGGGTTCCTGACCCTCCTTCCGGCAGCCTGGTTTTTTCTGAAAGACTACCAGAAACAGCGTCTCCTGACGTTCCTGAATCCGGACCAGGATCCGCTGGGAACGGGCTATCACATTCTCCAGTCCATGATCGCCATCGGTTCCGGCGGCCTTCTCGGGAAAGGATTCCTGAAGGGGACCCAGACTCAGCTTAAATTCCTTCCGGAACAGCAGACGGACTTCATCTTCTCCGTATTCGCCGAGGAGTGGGGCTTTCTGGGCGGCCTGGTGCTGGTGATGCTCTTCCTGGCCTTGATCCTCTGGGCAGTCAAAATCGCACGCCATGCCCGGGACTTCACGGGAATGATGATCGCGTTCGGGATTGCGATGTTTCTCTTCTGGGAGGTGTTCATCAACATCGGCATGGTACTGGGGCTCCTCCCCGTGGTGGGAATACCCCTTCCCTTCTTCAGTTACGGGGGCTCCTCCCTGGTGGTGATGATGACCGCCGTGGGACTGCTTCTGAATATCAGCGTCCGTCGATACATCCTCCAGCCCTGACCGCGGCCGGAGAGATTCCCCGTCAATCAGGGGTGGAGACTCCATATCATCGGCAGGAGGGACCATGTTCGGGAAAAAGAAAGCGGATGAAATCCGGGCATTTCTGGGCAGCGGCTCGTCCTTTCAGGGGAAACTCGCCTTTCACGGGTCCATTCGGGTCGACGGCAACGTGTCCGGCAACATCACCGGAGACGGCCTGCTGGTGGTCGGAGAGGGGGCACGGATCGAGGCCGACATCGAAGCCCCGTCGGTCCGGATCGGCGGCACCGTTCTGGGGTCCATCGAAGCGCGGGAATCGATCCACATCACTCCGACGGGGAGCCTTCGGGGCGACATCCGCACGGCCGTTTTTGTCTGTGAAGAGGGGGGGTTCTTCACCGGCCACTGCCAGATGCAACAGACCGGTGACAGCCTCCCGGACGACGACTGAAAGATCAATTGTGTCAAGATGATACACCACGGAGGACGGAACGCTGACCGCGGGTCAGAAAAGGCAAAAACTGCTTGACAAGCCATCCCATGTGTGATTAGAAAGCCGCGCTTTACTACCATGGGCTTTCACGCAGGGGTGTTGGGTGACTGTATTCGGGGACATGGCATACAGGGTAAAGCCTGTTGAGATCGTTACTTTAAATTATCGACTCGCCAGATCGTTAAGAAAAAAGTAGCCGGGTGCAGACGTTTCTCCACTCGGCTTTTTTTATGCTTCAAGAGAGGTAAGGCGCCGTGATTGATATCGACTACACCCTTTGGATCCAGCTGGTCAATTTCATCGTCCTGATTTTCATCCTGAACGTTCTTCTCTACAAACCCATTCTCGGGATCATGGAAAAGCGCAAGCAGCAGTTCGACGGCGCCCGGGATGAGGTTCGCACGCTTCACGAGTCGGTGGAGAAGAAGATGGCCGAGTACGAGGATGCCGTCCGCAAGGCCAAGCAGGCCGCCATGGAGCAGAAGGCCGAATATGTAAAGGAAGGCGCCGAGGAGGCACGGAAGATCGTCGACGCGGTGCGGGGCGTCATTCCGAAAATGATGGAAGAGTTCCAGGAGAAAATGAACCGTGAGATCGAAGAGGCCCGGGGCGTTCTGAAAAACCAGTCGCAGCGCCTGTCCTTGGAGATCGCTGAGAAAGTGTTGGGAAGGAGTCTCCAGTAATGAAGGTTCGGTTCACGGAAACGATGCGCTCGCATGGAATGTTCATCGCCCTGGCGTTCGCGGGGCTCCTGATTCTCGCCTGGTCGCCCGATCTTCTCGCTGCAGGCGGTGGAGAGCACGGCGAAGAAGGCGGCGTGGACATGAAGGGATTCATGTTCAAGGTCATTAACTTCTCGGTCCTCGTAGGCCTCCTCTGGTGGCTCCTGGCCAAGAAGGTCAAGGAGTTCTTTGTGGGACGGCGGGCCGGAATCCAGGCGGAGATCGATGAGACGGAGGTCCAGAAGGCCGAAGCCCGCAAGAAATACGAGGAATATTCGTCCCGGCTGACCAAGATGACCGACGAAATCAGCGGCATCTCCGAGATGATCAAGACCCAGGGGCAGGCGGAAAAGGAAAAGATCATCGCCGACGCCAAGAAGGCGGCCGAGAAAATGCAGGAAGACACGAAGGCCCGGATGGAACAGGAATTCCAGAAGGGAAGCGCGGCGCTTCGCCTGGAGGCGGCCCAGTTGGCCGTGGAAATGGCCGAGGAGATCCTCAAGAAGAACATCACCGCCCAGGATCACAATGAAATGGTGCGGGACTACTTAGACAAGGTGGTGACCAAACATTGATCGGCAGCGAGATTTCCAAGCGATATGCCAAGGCGTTCTTTGAACTCGCCGGCGAGGAAAACAAGTATGAGGTGTTCTACGAGGACCTGAGCCGCTTTTCCGGCGTTCTGGTCTCCAGCAAGGATCTCAAGGAATTCTTCGCCAATCCCGTCTTCAATCACGTCGAGAAAAAGCAGATCATGGACTATCTGCTCGAGCGGATCGAGCTGTCCCCCCTGACGGCCAACTTCCTCGGCCTCCTGGTGGACAAGGGCCGGATCGGGCTTCTGGACGAGATCGTCGCCAGTTACCGGGACATGATGGACAAGGCCCTCATGCGGGTCCAGGTGTCTGTTCGGACCGCCTATCCGCTGAGTTCGGAACAGCAGGCCAGCCTTCTCAAGCAGTTGGAGGAGACCACCAGGAAGAAGGCGGACATGACCGTCACGGAGGATCCCTCCCTTCTGGCCGGCATTGTGGTTCGAGTGGGCGATACGGTCTATGACGGGAGCGTCCGGACACAGCTGAACAACATAAGGAATCTCTTAGGGGAGGAAATATAAGGCATGGAGAGCATCAAAGCAGAAGAAATCAGTCAGATTATATCCAAGCAGATCAAGGACTACCAGAAGAAGCTGGATATCAGCGAAACCGGCACGGTCCTCTCCGTGGGAGACGGTATTGCCCGAGTGTATGGCGTGCAGAACGCCATGGCCATGGAGCTCTTGGAATTCCCCGGCGGAATTCTCGGCATGGTGCTGAACCTGGAACGGGACAATGTCGGTGTGGCCGTCCTCGGTGAAGTGACCCACATCAAGGAAGGGGACATCGTCAAGCGGACCGGGAAAATCGCCCAGGTCCCCGTCGGCGAGGCCGTCCTCGGCCGCGTCATCGACGGTACGGGCGCCCCCATCGACGGCAAAGGCCCCATCGAAACGACGGAGTTCCGCCGGATCGAGATGGTCGCCCCCGGCGTCATCCATCGCCAGCCGGTTAACCAGCCCATGTACACGGGCCTCAAGGCCATCGACGCCATGACCCCCATCGGCCGCGGGCAGCGCGAACTGGTCATCGGCGACCGCCAGATCGGGAAGACGGCCATCTGCGTGGATGCGATCCTTCGCCAGAAGGATACGGGCGTGAAGTGCATTTACGTGGCCATCGGGCAGAAGAAATCGACCGTCGCCCAGGTGGTGGAGAACCTGCGCAAGTACGGAGCCATGGCCTATACCTGTGTCGTCTCCGCCTGCGCCAGCGACCCGGCCACGCTGCAGTACATCGCCGCCTACGCCGGATGCAGCATCGGCGAGTATTTCCGGGATCGCAAGCAGGATGCCCTCATCATCTACGATGACCTTTCCAAGCAGGCGGTCGCCTACCGTCAGATCTCCCTGCTCCTGCGGCGTCCCCCCGGACGGGAAGCCTTCCCCGGCGACATCTTCTACAACCACTCGCGTCTTCTCGAGCGCGCCGCCCGCGTCAGCGAGGATCTCGGCAGCGGATCCCTCACGGCCCTTCCGATCATCGAGACCCAGGCCGGTGACGTGTCCGCCTACATTCCGACAAACGTTATTTCCATTACCGACGGCCAGGTCTATCTGGAGCCGAGCCTCTTCTACTCCGGTATCCGCCCGGCCATCAACGTCGGTCTTTCGGTGTCCCGCGTCGGCGGCGCTGCCCAGGTCAAGGCCATGAAGCAGGTGGCGGGAACCCTGAAACTCGACCTTGCCCAGTATCGCGAACTGGCGGCCTTCGCCCAGTTCGGAAGCGACCTGGACAAGGCCACCCAGGCGCAGCTCGACCGCGGCATCCGGCTCGTGGAAATCCTGAAGCAGCCCCAGTTCCAGCCGATGTCCCTCGGCAAACAGGTCGCCATTCTCTTTGCCGGCACCCGCGGCTTCCTGGACAAGTACGATGTGGATAAGCTGAAGAACTATGAACCCCAGATGCTGAGTTTCGTGGAAAGCAAGTATCCGGAAATTCTGAAAGAAATCGACGATAAGCAGGTTATCAGCCCTGACCTGGAAAAGAAGATGCGGGATATCCTCACCGAGTTCGACACAGTATACGTTGCCTGATCCCCCGGGGGGTGAACCAACGCATCCGTAAACAGAAAGGGAGTCTGTTGTCGTGGCCGCATTAAAAGACATCAAACGCAAGATATCCGCCGTTCAGAAAACGAAGCAGATCACCAAGGCCATGAACATGGTGGCCGCTTCCAAGTTCAAGTCGGCGCAGTTGCGGATGGACAATTTCCGTCCTTATGCCATCAAGTTCATGGACGTCATGAGCAGCCTCGCCCTCCGTGTGGACGCCTCCTCGCATCCGCTCCTGGCGGTGCGTCCGGCCAAGCGGATCCGAATCATCGTCATGACCTCCGACCGGGGTCTCTGCGGCGGATTCAACACCAACCTGATCAAGACGACGGAAAAGTTCATCGCCGCGAGGAGACAGGAAGGAGCCGAAGTCTCCCTGGTGTCCGTCGGACGAAAAGGCAGGGACTACTTCCGGAAAAAAGAGAAGATCGTCAGCGAGTGGGTGGATCAGCTCGGCCGCTTCACCATGAACCTGGGCGTGCAGATCGGCGAGGACATCATTCCCCCCTTCCTGGCAGAAGAATACGACGAGCTCTACCTGATCTACAACGAGTTCCGGAATGTGTCCATCCAGAGGCCTTCCGTCGTCCGTCTTTTCCCCCTCCCGACCATCGGGCAGCAGGAAGAGGTGGAGCCGGAAAAAAGGCTCGATTATATTTACGAGCCTTCCGAGGAGTACCTTCTGGACAAGATGCTCCGGATGTATGTCCATGTCCTTCTCTTCCGGGCCCTTCTGGAGACGAGCGCCGGGGAGAACGGCGCCCGTATGGCCGCCATGGACAATGCCACGAAAAACTGCGAGGAGCTGATCACCAGCCTTTCCCTCAAGTACAACAAGGCCCGGCAGGCCGCCATCACCGCCGAACTGATGGACATCGTCGGCGGCACCGAGGCCCTGGCCAAGGGATAAGCGATAAAGCCAACCATTATCAAAGGAGATGGGTATGAATATCGGAACCATTGTACAGGTCATCGGACCGGTGGTTGACGTGGAGTTCGAGGAGGGAAAGCTGCCAGCCATCATGAACGCAATCACCATCACGAACCCCGCGATCAACGACGAAGAGGACAACCTGATCGTGGAAGTCGCCCAGCACCTGGGAGACAACGTGGTCCGCTGCATCGCCATGGACATCACCGACGGGCTCGTGCGGGGCATGCCCGGCAAGGACACGGGCGCTCCCATTACCGTAGCCGTGGGCCAGGAATGCCTGGGCCGGATCATGAACGTGGTCGGCCGGCCCGTGGACGGTCTCGGACCGATCGTGGGCAAGAATTTTGCCCCGATTCACCGTGAAGCCCCCTCGTTCCTGGAACAGGACACCTCGGTGCACGTCCTTGAAACGGGCGTCAAGGTGA
>CAZXMK010000035.1:0-15393 GCA_964641935.1 uncultured Syntrophaceae bacterium | reverse complement strand
GCATCGACCAGATCAACAAGGCCGTCGCGGAGATGGACAAGGTCACCCAGCAGACGGCGGCGAACGCCGAGGAATCGGCCTCCGCCTCGGAGGAGATGAACGCCCAGGCAGAACAGATGAAGCAGGTGTCCATGGAGCTTCAGAGCGTCATCGGCGGCAGCAGTTCCAACGGGCGCGCCGAAATCCAGCTGTCGGAAGGTCCTGCGCGAAAGCTCCGTCTTCCCGCCCTGAAGCGCCCGCCCGCGGCCGGCAAGGCCCCGGCAAAGGGCATGAAACCCAAGGACATCATTCCCCTGGATGACGGCGATTTCAAGGATTTCTGAGAAGAAACCTCCTTTTCGCCTTCTGCGAAAACAAAGGAAGAAAAGCCTCCGGCGAGGCCGGAGGCTTTTTTTCAACCTCTCAAGACAATCATGGCGGAAGACGGCTGCCCCCCAAACATCTCACCCGAACGCAATGGACCTCCCGGAGCCTTCCCGCCCGTTCCGCAACGGATTATCCCACGGTCCCCGTCGCTGTCTTGAATCGATTTAGCTTCATGCTCTGCGGGAAAACGGCCCGGCATGACAGTGTCTGTTTATCCGTCTGCGCATCTCTTCAACACCAAGTCTGTCTTCGTTGTATTCCGCCCGATGGGGAAATCGACAGGAAAGGCATTAGCACCGGAAAGCAAGAGCGGCTGCTCCGACCAGAATGATCAGCAAAGTCATTTCTCGATTCCCCCCGAAAGGGAGGATCGCCAGGATGGGCCGTCCGATCTTCTACTCGACGGATCATGTCACGCACAAACAAGGGGGGCACGGACCATAACCCCATGCCCCCCTTTGCATTGTGTTGCATATTACGAAAACACCGGATCAGTCATACATGACGTGAATCTGGATGGTGGACACGTCCCGCAGCTCATCATGGGGCACATTGGCGAATTTGGCAACATAGCTCGCCTTGTTTACCAAAGGATAATACTCGAACGTCGGGTTGTTCAGCTTTACGCGGGACCGCACGGCCGGCCGGAAAGGTCTCCCACGGCTGTAAACGGTTTTCTCATCGGACATGGATGATACGGCAATCATCTCCTTCAGGGTTCGCTTCCCGACTTTCGTAATGATCCGGAACCGGCGCACCTCCTCACCGAAATAGGTCAGCAGCCGCTCGCACTTCCGGTTGCCGCTGTCGGCGCATTTGAAAAAGAGCCCGCCGTTGGAATACGCCATGATCTTGAAACCGAGGGCCATGAATTCACTGCTGGAGGGTACGGAAATCAAGGATTTGTCCAGGCCATAACGGCCGGGGAGTTGAATGGAATAGTGGATTGAAATGTTTGAGGTTCCATCCCCGTTGTCCTCCACCTCCGGATCCTGACTGTCGATCCGGTAAGCAGCGGCCACCTCCTTCAGGAACCGCTTGACGAGCTGCCGGTCGTCCTGCTTCTTCTGCCGCTCCAGGAGGGATACCTTCACCAGCTGCTCACCGCTGACGAGCATGGTGAGCCCTCTGTCATTTTCCAGGATCTTGTCCAGGGCTGCCTCCCGTTTCAACCTCAGCTGCTGGTGCTGCTTTCCGTTGAGCGCACCTTTCAGCTGTGCATTCAACTGTTCGATATCCTTCCGGAGGGCATCGTTTTCCGCAGACAGTTTCTTCGCCTTTTCCTCCACGTCCTTGCGGTCCCGAAGGGCCAGGAGCTGCTTCACCAGGACGCCCGGGTCCACCGTCGCTGAGACATGCACCCGGATCAAGGTCGCCTTGTTTTCCAGAAGTCTTCTCTCTTCATTGACCTCCCGGACTTTCACGATACCTGCACTGTACTGCCGGATCTCGTCCCGGGTGACGGCGTTTTCCCTCACCTCCGTCGTGCTCTCCACGTATGTCCCCACCTTCTCCAGGGCGAGCCGCTTAGCGTCCTGAAGCGCCAGTTTTTTGGCTTCGATGACGGTATCGTTGTCACCCATGACGTATTCACCGGTGGCCTCGATGGTCGTCGTCCCGGCAAGGGAGGGAAGCGGGAAAATCAAAAAAAAAAAGCAACGATCCCCAGCACTTTCATGAATTTGTCGTTCATCTCGATTCCGGTCTGCTCCTCGTTTTTTTTGGGTTTCTCCTCTCTTCGTCATGCAAGCCCCGATCCAGTGGGATGCACGGACCGAGGCAACCCCCTGCTTCATCCCGGTTTCACTTCGATGGCCGGCTGCTCCGGCACAACCAGGCGGATGGCCTCCACGGGGCAGTCGGCCTCGCAGAAGCCGCAGGAGATGCAGGCCTTCGGCTCCGCCAGAAAGGCGATCTCGTGTTTCCCGCCGCCGTCCGTCCGGCCGGCCAGACAGGATGCCGGACAGCCTTCGATACAGATCCGGCAGGACACGCAGGTTTTCCCGTCCACCACCGGTTTCGGCCACAGGGACAGCTTCAGGATTCTCCGGCAGGTGATCCGGAAGGCGTCCTGCACCGCCTCCTGGGGACAGATGCGCCCGCAGGCACCGCACTCGATGCACAGGGACGGATTAATGACGTGAAGGACCTTTCTCTCGCCCGTGATGGCCCCCGTCGGGCAGAGGCGAACGCAGGCGGTGCAGCCGTTGCATTCGGTCGTGATCCGGTATGCCATGATCTACCTTCCTGTTCCGGTTTCCGGAGTCTTGATCCCCAGGCGCTCCAGAGCATCGGGATCGGGCACTCCCGTCTCGGGATCCCAGCCGAACTGGTCCCAGTAATCGCCCCTTATTTTCTCCAGGTCCGTCGTTCTGCCCTTGTTCGCTCCCGCAGGAAGGGCCGGCTTTCCCAGCATGCGGTCGGAAACCTTGATGGAGCGCGGGTCCACGCCCTGCTTGATATTGAAGGCCTGTTTGAGGGTCTGGATGCGGGAACCGATGTCCAGATACTGCCCGGGTGTTTTCCGCCACCCCGTCGCGGCGTTGAGCCAGGCGAACAGGGGGGTCCGGGTCACTCCCATGAGCAGGCCGAACATACAGAGGCCCGCCCCGTTGGCCACATTCATATACTTGCTGCATGCGGCTGCCATGACCGCCTTTTCGTGATCGGCCAGGTATTTCCTGTCTTTCGAATAGAGGGGCTTCGCCCTGGGGATTCCCTTGACCTCCTTCCAGAGCTGGAACATTTCGTAATAAAGTTGGGCACCGATGGTGTGGCGTCCCGGTGTCGCCTCCACGGCGTAATGGACGTTGAACCCCGGGTCGTTGCGGCCGTCGTGCATGGCCGGCTCCTGCCCGCCGACGTGCATGGCATATGCCTCGGAGCCCTTCCCTATCCTCCGGGACGCGACTTTTGTGCCGTCCGCAAGCACGTCGCCGATTCCCTCGCGCCGGATCATTTTGTCCACGAGCGCGAGGATGGCCGGGGCATTCCCCCAGGTGAGCTCCAGGCCGCCGGTGTCCTCCTTCGTGAGGATCCCCTTTTCATAGCACTCCATGGCGAAGGCCACGGTTCCCCCCGCGGAGATCGTATCCATTCCGGCGCGATTGAGCATCTCGTTCATGTGGAATATGCTGTCGGCGTCCTCGTTCATGCAGAGTCCGCCCAGGGCGAGGACCGTTTCGTATTCCGGCTTGTGGGTCTCCCCGCCCTTCTGGCCGGGAAGGGAGCATTTCCCCCCGCATCCGAGGGGACATGCGTAGCAGTGGTATTTCACAAATTCCCGGCTCGTGATGGCGTCCGGATTGACCGTGAGAGAGCGGCCGCGCCCGAAGTCCTCGTTCGTCCCCTTCCAGTTCTTGATGGGCGAATCCCCCATCTCGATGGAGACCTGGTTCATGCTGACGGTTCCCCATTTCTTGAGGAAGAACTTGTAGAGCAGCCCGTCCTGGGCCATCTGGGTCGGGAGGATCCTCATCAGAGTTCCCACATGGGAAAGGGCGGGCCCCGAAAAGAGGGGCGGCTGAAACTGAACCCAGCGGTTGCAGGTCTGGCTGATGCGCTTCATTTCGTGACGGTTGAAAGGATGGATGCGCCGCTTTCCGTTCGCGACCATTGCCTTCAGGCGCTTGGACCCCATCACGGCCCCCAGGCCCGACCGGGCCGCCAGGCGCCCCTTGTCGTTGCAGATCCCGGCAATGAGGGAACGGTTCTCTCCCGCCTGGCCGATGCAGGCCACCCGGGCTCCCTTGCCGCCCTCCCGGAGCAGCGTCTCCTCCGTCTCGATGGCGTCCCGGCCCCAGAGGACTGAGGCGTCCCGCAGTTCGGCCCGCCCGGAATCGACGTACAGATAGACGGGTTTCTCGCTGATGCCCCGGAAGAAGATCCCGTCGTATCCGCAGCGCTTGATGGCCGGCGACAGGTTTCCGCCGCAATTGGCGTCCCCCCAGCATCCCGTCAGGGGCGACTTGCCCACCACCATCCACCGGCCCGAGAAGAAGCTTCCCGTACCCGTCAGCAGCCCCGTGACAAAGCCGAGAATATTGTCGGGCCCCAGGGGATCGGCACCCGCGGGAATCCGGTTGTAGAGAATATATGCCCCGAGGCCGATTCCGGACAGGTAATTCTCATAGACATTGTCCGGGATGATCTCCTCGGCGACTTCCCCCCTGGACAGATCCACCATCAGGATCTTTCCCGTGTATCCCTTGTTCATAAGGTACTCCTTTTCCCTGCTCCCGCTGCGGCTGGTGGTGCCGCGCGGCGATCCCCGTCTCACCCTTTCTTGATGCGGCTCCGGTCCAGGGGACGGCCCTCCCAGGCCGCTTCCAGGACCATCAGCATGTCGTCGGCGTCCATCTCCTCGGGATTGTAGAAGACGGCCCCGTCACGCCGGGCCGCCTCCACGATGGCCGGAAGCTTCTCTCGGGGAACCATGGGTTTCCCCTCTCGGTCCACGACCTCCTTGAGGAAACGGAAATGCCGCCCTCCCGTGGCGTCGTGAAGATCCCGGTTCAGTTGCCGAACGAGGTCGATCACCTTCTGCGCCCGCCCGGCCGGCGGCGTGGCTGCGTAAACTCCCGGACCCGCCAGGGGCAGGAGCAATTCTGCGATGACAGCCTCCCGCTTGTGGAGATTGTACTCCAGACCGTACGGAAGGAACATGGCCATGCAGGCCCCGTGGGGAACGCCGCAGGCGGAGCCGGTGGCGTGGCCGAGGTTGTGGACGAGACCGACCATGGAATTGGAGAAGGCGATCCCGGCCAGGGTTGCCGCATTGGCGAGGGCCAGCCTGCCCTCGCGGTCACCCGGATTCTGGACTACGGCGAGGAGGTGCCTGCCGATCAGTTCGATGGCGGCCAGGGCATGTGTATCGCTCAAGGGGTTCTTGGCAAGGCAGAAATAGGCTTCCATGGTGTGGGTCAGGGCATCCATGCCCGTCGAAGCGGTCAAGGCGGGCGGCAGCGTGAGGGTCATGCGGGAGTCCAGAATCGCCGCGTCGGGGAGGAGGAAATAGCTGGCGAAGGCCAGCTTCAGGGATTTCACATGGTCCTTGATCACCGCCGCCTGGGTTACCTCGGATCCCGTACCGGCGGTGGTCGGAATGGCAAGGAAGGGTTTCAGCGGTCGCTTGAGAGCATTGGCACCGGCAAACGCCAGGAGGTTGTCGGAATTCTCGGAAACCAGAATGTTGACGCCCTTCGCCGTATCCATGACGGACCCGCCGCCGATGGCAACGATGCAGTCGCAGCCGCTCGCCCGGAACAGTCCGGCCAGGCGGTTGACGACCTTCACGTCTGAATCCGGCGGGACTTCGTCGTTCACCGCCCCGATTTCAACACCGTCCCGGATGGCGTTCGTAACCAGATCCAGGAGCCCCGCGCCGGCCACCCCCCGATCCGTGACGATGAAGGGCCGGCTGGCCCCAAGCCCGGCCAGGACAGCGGGGATCTTTTCCAGCGCGTCGTGACCGGACAGGACATTCACGCGGCAGCAGAATTCGTAATAGCCAGGCACGTTCATGGGTTTCACCTCTCGCCGTTCAGACGGCTCTCTTCCCGTTCCAGGCCTCTTCGAGGACCGCCATCGAGTCCTCTGCCATCCATGAGATCTCCCCGATCACAGCACGGCCGGCCAGATCCGCCATGCGCTCCCGCGGCAGGCCCGCCTCCTTCACGTCCCGCGGGACGATCCGCCCCGCAGCCGCCAGGACATCCTCCAGCATGCGGCCGAGAAGGGGGGGAACCGCTGCGCTCCGTTCCGCCTCCGCCGTTTCCGCAAACCGGTCCATCCCGGCCAGGGGAAGGAGGAGACGGGAAAGGTCCCGGCCATCCCGGCCCCCGAGGCGGGCGGCAACGGAAGGCAGGAGAAGCCCCATGGCGGCTCCCGCGGAGATTTCCGCCGCGCGCGCGACAGCCTCTCCCAGGACATGGGCCGGCCCGAGGGGGGCATTGGAGAAGGCGCAGGCAGCATAAACAGAGGCGTTCGCCAGGGCGACCCGTTCGTTTTCGTCCGCCGTTCCCCGAATTCCCGGGAGCAGGGCCTCGCGAAGAAGGGCCAGCGCCCCGCCGGCATATGCTTCCACCAGGGGATTTTCCGGGGCGGTGAAGTATGCCTCGACGGCATGCGCCCAGGCCGCGAGGGCGCCTTCCACCATGGAGGCGCGATTTCCGGGGGCGAGCATCCGGGGGTCGATAACGACCAGATCCGGCATCAGGCGGAGGGACGAGTACTTCCTGTCCCCGAGAGCGGCATGTTGCGATGTCTCGTATCCGGTCCCCCCGGAACGGGGCACGGCGATGAAAGGACGAAGCCTTCGCGGTATCCGGTCATCCCCGGCGAATGCTTCCAGGTCTTCGGGTTTGCCGGAAACAACGATATTCAGGATTTTGGCGGTGTTCATGACGGAACCGGATCCGACAGCCACGAGGGCGTCGAACCCCCGTCCCAGGTACAGGCCGGCCAGATCGCGAATCAGGGCAGGAGCCGGGTCCGGCGGAACTCCGCCATAGAATCCCAGGACCAGGCCCGAATCGCCGAATGCGTCTTCGATGATCCGGTCCAGACCGGCACGAATTCCCTCCGGATCCGTCAGGATCAGGGGTTTTCCCGCGTTCATCGCATCCAGTTCGAAGGGAAGATGCTCCAGGGCTTTCAATCCCGAGTTGATTTTGATGGGGCTCAGGAAGGCAAAGGAATCGGTCATGGCTCCCTCCTCAGATCCCCAGGACAGCCCTGAGATAGATCAAGGGCCGGCCGATCAGGATCCGCCGCAAGGGCCAGGATGGATACCGTTTGACCGCCAGCCTGGCAATGGGTTTCACCAGCAGGTAGACCTCCACGGCGTCGAGGATCCGGACGACGGCGCAGGCCGCGGGGATGTCGCCGTCCACGATGAGGCGGTTGCGCGCCGTGGCGGCCGCCGTGCTCTCCCGGAACGTGAACATGAGCATGGCCGCCTCGATGCTCTTGATCTTCATCTCCAGGTCCGGCTTCCGTAATCCCGGGCTACTCCCGAGATAGCGCACACGCCCGCTTGCATCCTTGCCGATGGCCATGGACGGACCGGACGGCAGGACAGCCAGCAAAAAGGTGAATCCGGGCGGCAAATCAGCAAACTCCGAGGCGATTTCATCGTCCACCCGGGCGGCGGCTTGAATCGCCCGGCCGACGAACCAGAGCATGAAGGCAACATACATTCTCTGGAGAGGCTTTTTCCCGGCCGCGACCTGCCGGAACGCATCCATCCGTCCACCTCCTGTTCCTCAAATCGATCCGCGGACGGCACCCCCTCCATCCACGGACGGGAGAACCGATTTCCCCGGTCAGGGCAGGCCGGTTTCCTTGCCGGCACCTGACGGGCATGGACTGTCGAGCAGGGCATTATACAATGAGAGCACCTTTCCCCAAAATACATATTGATAAAAAAATCAAGCGGACCATGGAATCAATCAGCCGCGTGCAGAGCGGCTGCAGGGCGGGAAGGAAGAAGAAGCCTCGAATGAGAGGGGGACGGGAGCAATCCGGTATGCGGAGGAACAGGGGAACGGGCCGTTCCCGGTTCGCGGCTTGCACCCCGGCCGTTGCAGGGAGCGTTTCCCTGCCATAAATGCTTGACTTGGGAGCCTGTCCCGATTACATTCGCCTCCCGTGGAAACATCCGGAAAGGCAGGATTTTGCGTATGCTGGAGACCGTAAAGAAATACTTCATTGCCACCCGTCCCTGGTCGTTCACGATGTCACTCATTTCCGTATCGGTGGGCACACTGCTAGCCGCGGAGGAGGGATCGATCTCCTGGATCTGGTTCGCCCTGACGGCCGTCGGCATCATGACCTTCCACGCTGCGGCCAACCTCATCAACGACTACTGCGACACCCGCTACGGTGTCGACCAGGAGGACTCACCGACGGCGAAATACCGCCCCCAGCCGCTGATCTCGGGAATGCTGACCCCCCGGCAGCTCCTCGCGGAGACCGCCGTCATGCTGGCCATCACCATCACCATTGGAACGGTGGCGGCTTTCTTCCGCTCCTGGCACGTCCTCTGGATCGGGATCATCGGGGTCCTGACCTGCGTTTTCTACACGGCGGGACCCGTAAAGTTCAAATACCGCGCCCTCGGAGAATTCGCGGTCTTCATGATGTGGGGTCCCCTCATGATCGAAGGGGCCTATGCCGTGCAGCGCGGGGGACTCTCCAGCAAGGCTCTGTTCATCTCCATTCCATTCGGCGTCCTTGTCGCCCTTGTCCTCTTCGCCAACAACATGCGGGACATTGCCTATGACGCCCGCCAGAACGTCAAGACCATCAGCATCATGCTGGGCAGCCGCAGGAGTTACCTGCTCTTCGCGGGGATGATCGTTCTCTCCTATGCGTACGTGCTCGGAATGATTGCAACGGGCGTCATGAGCTTCTGGGGACTCCTGATCTTTCTCTCCGTCCCCAAGGCGGTGAGCCTTCTGAAGACCTTCCGGGAAAAGATCCCCGACATGGCCGACGCCCTGACGGCGCAGTTCGACACAGTCTTCGGCATTCTACTTTTGCTGGCGATCCTGCTGGACACCAGGGTGGTCCTTTGATGAAGTCCCCGCTTTTCCATTTCCGGCGAGAACCGCTCAAAGCTCCCCCTCGGGAGCTTTTTTTTCGTGCCCTTTTCCGCCCCCCCATAGCAGTCTGACCGGACCTCCTGGGTCATGCGGAAGAAGGAGCCATGCAAATTCCTTTGGAATCTGGTATGGTCCGAAGGCCATACATTAAATAATGAACCAGGGAGGACGTGATGGGTAACGAAAACCTGGAAGGGAAACGTTGGTGGATCGCCATCGCAGCGATCGTAATGCAGTTGTGTCTGGGAACGGTGTATGCGTGGTCCGTTTTCAAAAAACCCCTGATGAACACCCACGGCTGGGGGGAGACGGAGACGCAGGTTACCTTCATGATCTGCATTGGCGTGATCGGTATCGCCGCAGCCTTCGGCGGCACGCTGGTGGATAAAAAGGGTCCCCGTTTCGTGGCCACCCTGGGAGGCGTGCTCTTCGGCATCGGTACGCTTATGGCCGGTCTGGCCGACTCGATCGGCAGCATCTGGCTTCTGTACCTGGGCTTCGGCCTCATCGGCGGCCTGGGGAACGGCTTCGGCTACGTAACGCCCATCGCCACCCTGATCCGGTGGTTTCCCGACAAGCGGGGACTCGTGACGGGACTCGCCGTCATGGGATTCGGCGCCGGCGCCTTCTTCATGGGCAAGATCGCCCCGGACATGGTGATCTCCATGGGCGTGGCGAACACGTTCTATATCTGGGGCATCATCTTCCTGATCGCCGTCACCGGTTCCGCCCAGTTGTACAAGAACCCCCCGGCGGGCTGGCTGCCGGCGGGTTTCAAGCCGGCCGCAGCCGGCGGCGTCTCGGCGGCAGACTCCTACAAGTTTGATGAAGCGATCAAGACCCGCCAGTGGTGGATGCTCTGGGCGATGCTGTTCCTGAACGTATCGGCCGGCATCGGCCTGATTTCCCAGCTCTCGCCCATGGCCCAGGACGTGGTGAAGGCGTCGAATCCCGGGATCGCGGCTGCCGCCCTCGCCGTGGCCGGAGGAACGATCCTGGCCGTCGCCTCCATCTTCAACGGTCTCGGCCGGCTTCTCTGGGCCTGGCTCTCCGACGCCATCGGCCGTAGAAACGTCTTCATGACCATGTTCATCACCCAGGCGGTCCTGTATATCGTCCTCCCGGGCATCTCGAGCCAGCTTCTCTTCACGGTCATCGCCTGCTATCTCCTGGCGTGCTACGGCGGCGGATTCGCCACCATGCCGGCCTTCGCCGCGGATTCCTTCGGCCCCGGCTATATCGGCAAGGTCTACGGGATGATGCTGACTGCCTGGGGCGCCGCGGGAGTCGTCGGCCCCCTCGTGTTCGCCCAGATGAAGGGAATCGCCCTGTACGTGGCGGCGGGGCTCCTCATCGTCGGATTCGTCCTGGCCCTGCTTTACTCGAGGCCGGTACGGAAGGCTGCTTGACAGCGACACATCCGGGCACACCCGGCGCGGCTTACGCAAGCGGTTGCCGTGCCGGGGTCCCGGACCATTCAAAGCGGCACATTGCTTCTTGATCGAAGTTCGTCCACGGAGAGGAGTCCGCAGCACGGCAACCATGAGCGCTGAGAGTGAACATCCACATGATGTGAAGTTCCGGCACAACCGGACATTCATCTGCAGCGTCGTCTTCATCGACATTGTGGCCTATTCGATGAAGCCCGTCGACGACCAGATGCGGCTCAAGGAGCAATTCAACGCCATCCTCGCGGAGTCGCTCCGGGAGGTGCCTGTGAGCGACCGCATTATCCTCGACACCGGTGACGGCGCGGCCATCAGCTTTCTCAGCGATCCCGAAGAAGCCCTGATCGTCGCAATGGGAATCCAGGGCGCCATCCGGAGCCTTCCCCGGGATGCGGTACCGGCACTGGAGGCCCGCATCGGAATCAACCTGGGGCCCGTCAAGCTCATCAAGGACATCAACGACAACCCCAATCTCGTCGGCGACGGCATCAACGTGGCCCAGCGCATCATGAGCTTCGCGAGTCCCGGGGACCTGCTTGTCTCGCGCTCCTATTACGATGTCGTGTCCCGCCTCTCGGAGGATTATTCCCGGCTCTTTCAATACCGGGGTGCCCGGGCGGACAAGCACGTCCGGGAGCACGACATCTACCAGGTAACTCCCCCGGCAAAGCCCTCGCCCGCGCCGGAACCTGCCGTCATCGAACAGGCCCCCCCGCCTCCAGCCGCGGCGGGGGAACCGGAGGAGGAGAGCGGCCAGGATGCGGGGAAAGAGAAAGAAATAGAAAGGGAACATCAGACCGGGGAGGCCGAGCCGGCAAAACCGGCGGCAGGGCCGCAGGCCGGACCGGGACTCCTGCGGAACCGCAAGATGATGTTTGGCATCAGCGGCGCCATTCTGGCGGTCGTCGTGATCGTGGCTCTGCTGTTCGTTCCCGGCGGGAAGAAGGCCACCCAGACCGGCAAGGCCGCCGACGCGCCCAAAACCTCAAGGGAGCAGCCCGCCCAGCCGGCATCTTCTCTTCTCTCCGGGAAGAAAGGAGCCGAAGCAGAGGAGGAACGCCTGGTATTCCGGTCCCAGTCGCTGAAAGCCGACGAGATCGTCTTTACGCTGAGCGAAGCCAGGCTGTCGGGAAAACAGGTCACCCTCGTCGTCCATGCAAAGAACCAGTCCAGGGCTGCCAAGAGCATAGCCCTGTACGACTCGGCCTACCGATGGACCAAATCGTCCATCACGGACCAGTCAGGCAAATCGAGAGTGGTGTCCAGCGTTTATTCCATTTCCGGAGGGAAGAAGACGACCATGTATCAGGCGGGAACCGCCGGTCTGCCCATCGCCGCCGGCGGTGCGATCTCAATATACATGATTTTCTCCGCTCCTTCGGCTTCCGCACGGAGCCTCAAGAGATTTTACCTCCACCCGTTCATCTATCAGGGACGGAACTGGAGGGAACACAGCCTTACCTTCCGCAGCGTCGGGCTTGAGTCATGAGGGGGATAGAGGTGAAAGCAAACATTGAACCTTCAAGGAGGCATCATGAGCAGAAAGCGCTTCGTTGATCTCAGCATTGCCATCGAATCCGGCCTTCCGTCGGACCCGCCCATGATGATCCCGAAGATCGACTACATCGATCATGCCATGGGCACTCCCAGCATGCTCGAGTTCTTCCCGGGAATCCGGCAGGACCAGCTCCCGGGCGGTGTCGGCTGGGCCGTCGAATTCGTCCATCTCGCGACTCACAGCTGGATGCGCCGTATCACTACCACCCCACCCAGGATAAGGGCAAACCGGCCATGACCATCGACGAGATCCCCCTCGATTGGTGCATGAGCGATGGTGTGCTGCTGGACTTCCGGCAGAAGGGCGACGGAGAGCGAATCACTGCCGGTGACGTTCAGAAGGAGCTGGAAAGAATCCGCTACGAGATCAAACCCCTGGATATCGTTCTTGTCCAGACGGGGGCGGAATCGGCCTGGGGAAAGGCCGATTACCTCGTCAAGGGGGCCGGCATGGACCGGGAAAGCACCCTGTTCCTGACGGAAAAGGGCGTCCGCGTGGTGGGCATCGACGCCTGGAGCTGGGACAGGCCCCTGCCGTTTCTGGCCAAAGAGTTCCAGGAGAAGGGGGATCCCCGGGTCGTGTGGGAGGCCCACTTTGCCGGCATCGAGATCGGCTACTGCCACATGGAGAAGATGGCCAACCTCTCCGCCATCGGCCGCCCCCACGGGTTCACCGTCTGCTGCTTTCCCGTGAAGATCAAGGGGGCCTCCGCCGGGTGGTGCCGGCCGGTGGCCATCATCGAGGATTGAGCATCGGCAGGGAACGGTTAGTCTACAGCCGTGTCGGGGTCACGGTCACGGAGGCACCCGTCCAGACTTTCAGAAAATTCCGGTAGGGAACCTGGACGGCCAGCCCCGTGGCTGGCTCCGCAAGCGTCATCAACTGCCGGCCGTCGTCGTACCCGATGACCACAACAAGATGCCCCTCGCTCTGCCCCGGCTCCTTCATGGGCACCATGACGGGCACGTTCGAATCGATGCAGCGCTTGACGACTTCAAAGCCGGTCCGTTCCCGGAGCCAGGCCCGGAGCCCGGCGATGCGATTGATGTAGCGGCAGATCGTCGCCAGGGTGGTTCCGGTATTCCGGTTTTCGTAAACCCCGAAGGCGATGTCGTCCTGCCGTCCGGGAAAGCCGTAGTATTTCAGAACCATCTCGGCGCTGGCAGCCACGCACCAGGGTCCCTTCTGCTTCACCAGGGGGAAAGGGGTGATGAGATGGGAGGGTGCGGCAGACGTTTTCGCCCTGTCCAGCGGCGACGCAGCGTCCGGCACGGATGCGTTGGAACGTGGAATTGCCGGAGAGGTCAGCCCGGAGGAAGGCGCCGGCGGGTCGTGGAAAATCCGCTCGGCCTGGGCCGGTGCCATGGGCATATTGGTGAAGAGAACGCTGCCGTCCGGGGCGGTGTAGCGATAGATATCGCCGGCCTCCGCGAATGACGGCAGAAGCATCGCCAAAGCCGGCAGGACAAGGAAGGCGAGGAGAGCAAGCCCCGTAACCGTCCCGGATCGGCCGGCAGCACATTCTGCTTTTTTTCCGGAGCAAATGCGGCATCGGATACCGGACGCCGCACTGCTTACACGTCCTTCTCCACAGGATCGCCGTTCCCGGGGAAATGCCTGTCGAACCATCATTCGAGATCAGCCCCGGAAAGAAGGGTCTCGATGCGATCGAAAACCTCTTCCAGTTCTTCTGTCTGGTCGTCGTCCAGTTTCAGGGAATATACGGACTGTTTCAGGTCTTCCACGGCCTCCCGGATATCCTCGATACGCTCCGCCAGTCTCTCCGCCATTTCCGAAATGGACTCGATCTGAGTCTGCAGCCGCTCGATCATGATTCAACCTCCCCGGCTCCATTCATCCCGGTTCAAGCAAGCAAATCTTCCACTTTCTTGAGGTGCGCCTCGAATCGGGCCCTTTCCCCGTCATCCAGCGAACTCTGCACGATTGCCTGCCTCAGGTCGCCTACGGCCGCTCTGACCGCTTCGACCTTTTCCTGCATGGATATGGATTCCTTCTGCACGTCCCTCAGGACATCCCAGACCGATTCCAGACGCCTTGACAGGACGTCCACGATTTCCTCGTACGTCGCCTCCAGTTCACCCTTCAGTGCATCCATCGTCACGGTTCACTCCCGTTTCATTGCCGTTCCGTTCCCCGGACCCTCAGGCAGAGAGAAGCAAAGCCGGGAAAGGTCGGAAAGAGATGGGCCTTCCGCAGGAGAATGCTCACCGTGTCCCGGGTCCGTCAGGCCCCTACTTCCCCCCGGGAGGGTGCGGAAGCGTCCTTGATGTGTATCATACGATTCCCCGGCAGCGGTCGTCAAGAAGCAAAGCCGGACTGTTCATGCCTCCCGGGTGTATGCCGGGGGCCTTCACGGAACCGTTGCGAAACCGGCATGAATCGGATACAGCCGTGCTGACGGGAAGGGGGTGGTATGTTGTCATTGCTGAGGAGGACCATCCGCCGCTTGTATCAGGCGGGACCTGACGATCCCGGCCGGGAGGCGGGCCGGTACTGGCGGATGAGTGCCAATGACGACCGGATCCGCGACCAGTCACACTGGTGCGGCTCCGGGCGCTGGGAGCGGGAACGCTGGATGGAACACGGGGAGTTCCAACGGGGTCTTCTGGAAGAACGGTTCCGCCGTTTTGCCGCTGCCGGAACGGCTTTTCCTCCAGGGGATGCGCATGCCCTGGAATGGGGATGCGGCGGCGGTGCCCTGACCCGGATCCTCTGCGAGCGTTTTTCGCGGGTCTACGGGGTCGAGATCTCCAACGCCACCCTCCTGGAGTGCAAACGCCAGATGGAGCGGCTCGGGCACCGGAATTTCAGCGGGGCCGTGATCGCCGCAGAGCATCCGGAATCCACCCTGGACGTCGTCCCGGCGGGTTCCGTGGACTTCATCCTGTCCATTGCCGTGTTCCAGCACTTTCCTTCCCGGGCATATACCGGGCGGGTGCTCCGGGTCATGGAGACGCTGCTTCGGGACGGCGCATTCGCGTTTTTGCAGATGCGCTACTCAGACGGCTCGGACCGGTACCGGACAAAGGAAGGAGAAGGATCGTACGCTACTCACGTCATCACCATGACCTCCTTCCCATTCCGGGACTTCCAGAACCTCCTGGAAGACGCAGGCCTGAACGTCCTGGAAGCGGCCCGGGATCTGGACGGCAGGCAGGAAAACCACGGCTACTTTTTCATCCGGAAAAGAGGCGGTTTGTCAGACTGAGATTTTTCTGGTAAGCAATGCTCCCATCCGGGCCGCCGATTCAACAGAGGCGGCGAACTCCAGGAGGAATTGCCATACCATGAGTACGGATCCGTACGAAGTACTCGCCCAGATGAAGATATCCGCACTCTGCCTGCAGGTCTGCATGATGAGCACCGATATCGGCGAATCCGTGGCCGCGCAGGA
>CAZXMK010000034.1:0-15412 GCA_964641935.1 uncultured Syntrophaceae bacterium | reverse complement strand
GCCTGCAGGTCTGCATGATGAGCACCGATATCGGCGAATCCGTGGCCGCGCAGGATGAATTCGAACAGGTCGTCGAGAATTTCCACAAGATGTTCGGGGACCGGATGGCCCCCGGGCAGATTGAGACGGCACGCAGAGACGTGGACCTGTTCCTCTCGATCCTGCAGCCCCTCCTGGACCAGTATATCCGGGAGCGGCAGGCCGAGGGAAGCCCGACGGACCGGCCGTAACGGGATATCTCCGGAATCCGCTATTTCTTCTTTTCCGTCTCGCTGTCGTATATTTTTATGACACGGTCCGTGATGTCCAGGGCCTCGTCATAGGCAGCGGCAGAGGTTTTGTAGAGAATAACCGTCAGCTTTTCCTTCTTCCGGAACTCTGCCAGGATGCGGTTGAGATCCTGGATTACCTTTGCCGTCAGCTCGATTTCCTTTCGCCGCAGTTCCTCTTCGAGATCGTCCTTGAAACGCTTCAGTTCCCTGGCCTCGATGTTGAACTTGTCCGTTTTCGTCTTCCGGAGTTCCGCCGGCGCATTGGCGTCGAGTTTTCTCAACTCCTCCTGGAGCTTCACAACCTCTTTCTCCCGAGCCGCATAGGCAACCTGCCTCTTCTCCTGTTCCTTCTGAAAGACAACCCGGGCGTCCTTGGCCGCCTTGGAATCCTTGATGATTTTCTGGACGTCGATGATGCTGATCCGCACGGGGGCGGCCTGCGCCGCCGCGACAACGGAAACAAAAATCCACGGGATACACAACAGGGGCAGAACCAGCATTCGTTTCATAAGCATTCCTCCCATCTTCGGCCGAGAGGCCGGATTCGAGTACATGGATCGGGAAGCGGTCCGTGGCATATACCAGAAAAGGAAAAGGCCCGACAAGGAAAAGAGGAGTCCTTCCCCGGGGTCATTATGCCCGCCGTATCATGGACTTCTCCATTTGATCATGTTACCTTGATGCAGCAGGATCCAGCCGGCCGAGCTCTTTCACTTCACGCCCGATTCATACCGGCGGCACGAAGCGTCAAAGGGGAAACCCGCAATGTACCCGAGGAAAAACACGTACTGGGGCCGTTTCGCCGGCTGCTACGACCGCGCCACGGAATATGTCGTGGGAAGGGACATCCGGGAGAAACTGGCGGATGAACTGCGCCGCGAGGGACCGATGCAGGAGGTCCTCGAGTGCGGATGCGGGGCGGGATATTTCACCCGGATTCTCGCGGAACGGTCGTCACAGGTACTGGCAACGGACCTGTCCGGAGAAATGCTGGAGACGGCCATGATCCGGCTGGGGCGATGTCCGAACGTCCGGTTGCGGGAAGCGGACTGCCGGAATCTCCCCTTTCCGGACGAGCGTTTCGATACGGTTGTCATAGCCAACGTCCTGCACACGCTCCCCGACCCGCTGCTGGCTCTGCAGGAGGCCGGCCGGGTGGTCAGGAGGCACGGTCGGGTCCTGGTCATTTCCTACACGGATTTCGGCATGTCCCCCTGGGAGGTGTTCTGGATGGCGGTTCGTTATTACAGGATGTTCGGACCGCCCCCTCCAGAGGGCCTGATCTTGTTCACCCCCTCCCGGCTCAAGGAACTTATGGAAGAAGCCTCTCTCACCGTTCAGGAGATCCGGGTGGTCGGATCAAGAACCACGGCGCTCTACGGCCGGGCCGTCAAGTGAGTTCCCGCCGGAGCCATTCCCGGTAGGCGGAACTCACTTGAACCAGGGGCATGGAGATGATCTCCGGGACCTCATAGGGGTGGATTTCTCGAATGGCCTGTTCCAGTGCACCGAACCGGTCTTCCCGGGTCTTCAGGAGACACTGCCATTCCTCCGCCACCTCGACCCGTCCTTCCCACCAGTAGGTGCTCGTAACCGGTCCGACCACCTGGGCGCAGGCGGCGAGACGCTTCTCCACCAAGACCCGGGCGATCCGCTGTGCATCTTCCCGCTTCTCCACCGTCGTCACGACCTGGATAAACGTCTCCATCGCCATATCTTCCCTTCAGCCGCGGATTCCGTACTTCTTCAGCTTGTAACGGAGCATCCGCTTGTTCAGCCCGAGGCTCTCCGCCGCCTTGAGGTGCTGCCCGCCCGCTTTCTCCATGGCATCCAGGATCAGCCGTCTTTCCAGGTCCTCCACGGCGTTCCTGAGAGGTCCCTCGCTACCCGTCCCATCCTCCTCGGCTTCGGACCAGTCGTCGCGGAAGGGGAGGTCGTCCGCCGTGATCAGCGGGTTCCTGGCGATCACGACCGCCCGCTCCAGGATGTTTTCCAACTCCCGGACGTTGCCTGGATAGTCGTACTTCATGAGCAGATCCTGGGCTTCCCGGCTGACTCCCTCGATCTCCTTGCCGTTTTCGGCACGGAATCGCGAAATGAAATGCTGAACGAGGGCGGGGATGTCGTCCTTTCTTTCCCGGAGGGGCGGAACGGACATGAGGACTACATTGAGGCGATAAAACAGGTCTTCCCGGAAGGCTCCCTCCCTGACCCGGCTCTCCAGGTTACGGTTGGTGGCGCTGATGATCCGTACGTCCGACCGGAGTGTCTGGTTGCCCCCCAGGCGCTGGAACTCGCGCTCCTGGAGAAAGCGGAGCAGCTTGACCTGGACCGATGGCGAGAGCTCTCCTACCTCGTCCAGGAAGAGGGTCCCCCCGTCGGCCTCCTCGAACCGTCCGATGCGTCGTGCCACGGCCCCCGTAAAGGCACCCCGCTCGTGGCCGAAGAGCTCGCTCTCCAGGAGGTTCTCATGCAGGGCTCCACAGTTGACGGCGATGAACGGTTTCGTCGAGCGCGGACTCAGCTGGTGGACCAGGCGCGCCATCAATTCCTTTCCCGTCCCGCTTTCCCCCTGGATGAGGACCGTTGCCCGGCTGGCAGCGACCCGTCCCGCGAGGTTTATGAGCTCCCCCATGGCGTTGCTCGCGTAAATGATCTGCTCCGAGGTAACCCCTTTCTGCTGGAGTTCCTGGCGGAGAAGCTCGTTTTCACGAATCAGCGTCCGGCGCTCCGCCACGCGGTCCACCAGGAGGAGGAGTTCGTCGAACTCGATGGGTTTCGTAATGTAATCGAGGGCGCCGGCCTTCATGGCGTCAACCGCCGTCTCGATGGTTCCGAACGCTGTGACGATGACGACGTCGATTTCGGGATTGATCCGCTTGACCTCCTTGAGAACCTGCATGCCGTCCATACCGGGCATCTTATAGTCCAGGAGAAGCAGGTCGAAATGGCGATTTTTCACCTGAGAAATGGCGGTCTCGCCGTTCTCCGCCTCGGCCACGCTGTACCCCTCCCCGTTGAGGAAATCACGGAGCATCCGCCGCTGCGACTGGCCGTCTTCGACAATCAGGATATTGAGGTTCTTCATTCCTGTCCCTCTAGGTCATTCTTTAGAGTACAGCCTGGCAGATCGGGAAAAGATTCAATCTATCCCCACCAACCCGAAATGTTACAGGCAGCTACTTTTCATCAGCTCTGTCAACTCACAAGCCTTGACAGGGCTGCTCAAAAATGTCCGGATAAAAGGCTCCCGATGGCCTGATCCGCGAGTCGTACTTTTTCGTACGTCGAGCGGCGAAGGACGAGGGGAACGAAGCAGACGGGCGTTTTTCAGCAGCCCTATCACACTTTGGAGCCGGCCCTCTCGGCCGGCAGATATATCTCGAAGGTCGTCCCTTCCCCCTGGCGGCTGGTGACCCGGATCTCCCCGCCGTGCCCGCGGATGATTTCATGGGCCAGGGGAAGGCCCAGTCCCAACCCCTTCTCCTTGGTCGTATATTCAGGGTTGAAGATCTGATCGATTTGCTCCTCCGTCATCCCGCATCCCGTGTCGGCGACCCGGATGTTCACCCGTCCGCGGGAGGATCGGCCCGCCGCCAGGGTCAGCGTTCCGGTGTTCTCCATGGATTCCATGGCATTCTTGACGAAATTCAGAAGCGCCTGCTGGAGCTTGTCCACGTCCATGGGAACGACCACCGGCGGATCTCCCCAGCGGGTCTCGATGGCAATCCCTTTTTCATCGGCCTCCGCCCGGATCAGGTTCACAATCTTCTGGAGGACTTCGGACACGGGATAATCATGCAGTTCCAGCCGACGGCTCCTGGAGAAGGTGAGGAATTCCTCGATGATCCCGTTGAGCCGCCGTATCTCGTCGCGGATTACACCGGTCAGGACCTGAAATTCCTCCTTTTTGCCATCCGCATCGGGCACATAGTCCCGCTTCAGGCGCTGGCTGGCCATGCTGATGGCGTTCAGGGGATTGCGGATCTCATGGGCTACGCCCGCCGCCAGTTTTCCAAGAGCCGAGAGCCGTTCCGCCTTCTCCAGACGCCTCTCCATCTCGACAATCCGGGTGATGTGCCGGTTCTGGCTCTGGTAGAGGAACCACATCGACAGGAGCATGATGCCCATGACCAGGGCCGCAAAGATAAAAATCTGGCGCTCGTTTTCCGAGAGGATCTGGTCTGTGGCACCCCGGTCGAGGCCAATTCGCACGTATCCCGCCACCTGGTTGTTCAGTTTTAACGGGGTCGCAAAGTCAAAGAGCCTCATTCCCTCGAAGGCAACCTTGCGGCTGGAGATCGCCTCGGATCCGGAAAGGATTTTTGATAGCGGAACCTCTCCCTCCGTCCAGGCCTCGGGCTCTTTCCCCAGCCTTCCCAGGAGCCGACCCTGCGGTTCCTTCGCCTCCAGGTAAACAAGTCCCTGGCCCTTTCCGAGCTCCCGCAGGGCTCTCTCCACGGAGATCCTGATCCCGAAAGAGCGGTTGGTCTCGGCATCCAGGGCAATGACGGTCGTACCGCTTCCATCGGGTCTCCGCAGGGCGATAAAGGAGATTCGCTTCTTCTCCGACAGACGGTTGAGGTCGGAAAGGGTGACAGGCCGGGAACCGGCCGTATCATTCCGCTCGCCATCGGCGGGCAGAAGCCGGCTCGAGTAGACGGAGACACCTTCCCGGTTGAGGGCGGCGATGAGCCACACGCCCCGTTCCGAGGCAAGTTTTTTCAGGGAGTTGTCACTCAACCGTCCTTCCTTCCATTCCCGGTCTACATCCCGGGCAATTTCAACGAGAGAGGCCATGAAAGAACGCTGGGTGGCCAGCATCGACTCTGAGAGCGGCGTAAACCGACCTCCCTGTCGGCGCTGTTCTTGCACGAGCCGATTGAGGTTGTCGATGTTCTCCTGGGCCAGCCGCTCCACGACCCCGACGAAGCCTTGGGCACGTTCTTCCATGAACCGCGTCAGGGTCCGATCGATGCTTTGGCGGGTGAACAGGCCCATAACCAGAATCAGACCGATGAAGACGCCGCAGACAACCACCATGGCCAGCGGGGGCAGAAACGAACGGCGGTCCTGGATGGCATTGTGTTCCCGGACAATTTTTCGAGGGTCCTTCACGGAGTCGCTTCCCTCCGGCAAGATTGTGGAAGTTTTCCGCATCATAGGAGTTTCCCGGGAAAAGTCAACATCGACAAGCGGGGCAGCGAAGGACAGCGAAGGCAACCGCCGGCAAAGTCCGGGAGAATGCCTTCTCATATTCCGGCAGGGAATGAGCGGCAGACATTTTTTGTCATGGCGTGACAATTTTTGTCACGATTCTTTAGTGGCTGATTTTTCTATATATTTTCAAACAGAAGCCCGGAAAGTGAACAGCAGGTCGAACAGGCTTTGTTCTATCGAGATGGATTCAAAAACCGGCCTATCCATTTATATCAAGCAATATCAACAAGATAAAAACACATCCACGTTGGCACGATTTCTGAATAAACAAAGGCAACAAACAAAACGATACGGCTGATCAACCGGGCAGGGTCGGCCGATGGCAAAGCAAGCGTTTCCAAAAGCAATCCAACAAGACAACCGGAAGAGGAGGCCATCAGGCCTCCTCTTCGTTTTTGTGCCTGCCTCTTGCCTCCTGCATCCGTTTCCGCCACCAGGCCAGTCTTTCTCCGATCATCTTTTCGTATCCCCGGTCCGTCGGCTCGTAAAAACGTTTCCCCCGCAGTTCTTCAGGCAGATGCTCCTGGAACACAACGGCTTCCTCGTAATCGTGGGCATAGCGGTACCCTTCCCCGTAACCAAGCTCCTTCATGAGCCGGGTGGGGGCGTTTCGAATATGCAGGGGAACGGGCAGGCTTCCGGTCCTGCGGATCTCTCCCTGAACTCTCCCGAAGGCAATGTAGGCGGCATTGCTCTTCGGGGCCGTGGCCAGATAGAGGACCGCCTGGGCCAGGGCCAGCTCCCCTTCCGGGGAACCCAGGAAGTGATATGCCTGCAGGGCATCAATCGCCATGGATAATGCCCGGGGGTCGGCATTGCCGACGTCCTCCGAGGCGAAACGGATTATCCGCCGGGCCACGTAAAGGGGATCCTCCCCGGCCGCCAGCATCCGGGCCAGCCAGTAAAGAGACCCGTCGGGATCGCTGTCCCTGAGGCTCTTGTGCAGTGCCGAGATGAGATTGTAGTGCTCCTCCCCCTCTTTGTCGTACAGAAGCGACTTCCGCTGGAGGATCTGTCCGATCCGCTCCGGCGTCACCTCTTCTCCGTCACCCTCCTCGGAAGAAAGAAACGCCGCCACCGCTTCCATCCCGTTCAGGGCCGCCCGGGCGTCCCCGTCGGCAAAGCGGGCAAGGACCTCCAGGGCGCTGTCTTCGATCCTGAGGTTCATGTTCCCAAGCCCCTGTTCCTTGTCTTCGATGGCCCGCCGGAGAAGACGCACCAGGCTTTCCTCTGAAAGGGGTTTCAGAACCAGGACCCGGCATCGTGACAGGAGGGGGGCAATGACCTCGAAAGACGGGTTTTCCGTGGTCGCCCCGACCAGGGTGATCAGGCCGCTCTCCACATGGGGAAGGAATGCATCCTGCTGGGCCTTGTTGAACCGATGGATTTCATCGACGAAAAGGATGGTCTGCCGGCCGAGCTGTCTCATCCGGCGGGCCTCTTCAATGACGGCCCGGATTTCTTTCACCCCCGACAGAACGGCGGAGAAACTGATGAAATGGGATTTCGTTTCACCGGCGAGAATCCGGGCGAGGGTGGTCTTCCCGGATCCGGGAGGGCCCCAGAGGATCATGGAAAACAGGCGATCCTGGCCGATGGCCCGCCTCAGCAGTGTGTCCGGCCCGACAATATGCTCCTGGCCGGAGTAATCCTCCAGGGTGTGCGGCCTCATCCGCTCCGCCAAGGGGCGGCCGGTTGCTCCGGTTTCATCCCTCTCGAAAAGGTCCATGATTCATCCCTACGGACCAGCAGGCCGTCAGTGCCGCTTTCCCTGCTCCGCCGCATCCAGAATGACGGACATCCGATCCCGGGGCGCCGGGTCCAGAAGACGCCGGATTTCATCTTCCGGCAGGCGTTTCATCAGCCGTTCACGGACTTGCGGAACCGCATGCCAGCACTGGAGGGTCCTGATGCAGGGACGCCCCGCAGACTCCCGGAGACAGTAGGTCAGGTGAACCTCTCCGCCCAGGCGGGGACAGCGCAGAACAAGTTTCCCGGATTGTTCAGCCATGTTTTTCATCCTTTTTCGAGCCCGCCGACGGCGGGTCCGGCAACAGATGCATCATGCCCCATGTCGAAAGGGTTGGCAATGAATTAAACGGAAGGAAACGGAAACTACAAAGGGGCGGGATCGTCCCTGACGGCAAGCAATCGTCGGGCACCCATTCAGACCAGGCAAGCGATCCGTCGCGGACATGACGATGCATCCGTTCCGATCGAACCCGTCCCGGCGGCAGCGGGCAGGCCGCCGCCGGGATGGAAGGCCGATGAAGCAGGAACAAATCGCCGTCAGGGTTTGGGAAATCCTTCAATCGCCCTCAGCGCCCTTTCGATCTCCTCATCCGGGAGTTCGTAAGGAACCAGGTTTCCCTCGAGGAACGAATCATAGGACGCCAGGTCCACGAGTCCATGGCCGCTGAAGTTGAAGAGAATCACCTTCTCCTTGCCCTCGGCCTTGGCCCGCCGGGCCTCGTCCACCACCGCGGCGATGGCATGGTTCGTCTCCGGAGCAGGAATCACTCCTTCCGAACGGGCGAACTGAACGCCCGCTTCGAATGTGTCGATCTGGTGATAGCCCCGGGGCTCGATCAGGCCCAACCGGACCAGGTGGCTGATGATCGGGGCCATGCCGTGATAGCGGAGACCGCCGGCGTGGATCGGTGCGGGAACGAAATCATGCCCCAGGGTGTACATGGGAAGCAGCGGGGTCATCTTCGCCAAATCTCCGAAATCATAGGCAAAGGGACCCTTCGTCATGGTCGGGCAGGAAGTTGGTTCCGCCCCGATCACATGAACCTGTTTGCCCTGGATCTTGTCCCGGACAAACGGCATGGCAATCCCGGCGAAGTTGCTGCCGCCGCCGGCGCAACCGATGACCACGTCCGGATAATCACCGGTCTTGGCCAGCTGCTTCTCCGCCTCCAGTCCGATGATCGTCTGGTGGAGAAGGACGTGATTGAGCACGCTCCCCAGGGAATAGCGGGAATCGGGCTTCGTGACAGCGTCCTCGATGGCTTCGCTGATCGCAATTCCAAGGCTGCCCGGTGAATCCGGATGTTCCGCCAGGACGTTCCGGCCTGCCTGGGTCAGGGTGCTGGGGCTTGGGAAACAGTCGGCACCCCAGGTCCGCATCATCATTCTCCGGTAGGGCTTCTGTTCATAACTGACCCGAACCATGAAAACCCGGCATTCCAGCCCGAACATCGCACAGGCCATGCTGAGGGCGCTTCCCCATTGACCGGCTCCCGTCTCGGTGGACAGCCGTTTGATTCCGAACACTTTGTTATAATAGGCTTGCGGGATGGCGGTGTTGGGTTTGTGGGAACCGGCAGGACTCACTCCCTCGTACTTGTAGTAAATCTTGACCGGGGCATCGAGAACTCGCTCGAAATTCCTGGCCCGGTAGAGAGGACTCGGCCGATAGAGGACATATTTCTCGAGGACCGGCTCGGGGATATCGACCCACCGCTCGGTGGTCACTTCCTGCTCGATCAGGTTCATCGGGAAGATGGGAGCAAGGTCTTCGGCCTTGACGGGCTCTCCCGTGGCGGGGTGGAGAGGCGGGCTCATGGGCTTGGGGACATCCGCCAGGATGTTGTACCACTGCCTGGGGATCTCCCGCTCTTCAAGAAGGATCTTCGTCTGTTCCATGGTTATCTCCTTTCGTTTTCGGCTGATCGGCCCCGGACTCGCCCACCCGGGAAGTCCCGCGGCCCCTTCGGGAAAAACCCGTCACGGCAAAAAAAATGCCATGGGGTCTTCCCATGGCATGCTCTTTCAGGTTCGTCAGAGTCATGGGAAGGGATCCCCCTGCCCACGGCTCTTTTCGGCAAAGAACGCTACGGGCAGACGCTGTGCGCCTGCCACCACCACAACCGGGATATTGCTGCCTTCAATACGGTCATGTGAACGTCTCTCTGCAAAAGTGGGGGAGGAGATATCACACAGAAATCGGGAAAGTCAAGGTGATTTTCCCTTTCAGATGTCGACCCGGCCCAGAAAACCCTTGTGCCGCCGGTACCAGAGATTCGGGACGAGGCGGTACAGAATCCGCGATATGGGGCCGATGAATTCTTTCGTTCGCTTGTCGAACTGGCAGGCCTGAATGAGCAGCTCGCGAATGTCGTTCTTGCTCCCTCCCTCGTTGAAGATGCGATAGGCACAGGAGAAGAGCGGGCTGTACATGTTTTTCTTCTCCAGATATTTCTGGACGTTGCGGATGGTGTTGGGTCCTTCCGGAGTCCCGTCGATCTTTTCCAGGACCTTCAGGTTCGTTTCGATGGGATTGCCCGAGTACAATTCGTAAAACAGTTTCCCGTAACGATAATTCTTGCTCGCCTCGGATGAGACGGTAACGTACATGTCACCTACACCCGCCTGGCTGAAAAAGGCCTGGAAGCTTCCCCCCAGGAGCTTTGAAATGGATCGGATCTCGACACCGGAACGGGCAAACAGGGTGCCGGGGATGGAGTCGCCGAGTTGCAGACAGTCCGCGACACCCTTGATGTTGGCCACGATGTTCTTGAGGGAGCCGCAGGCCTCGACCCCGACAATGTCAAAGTTATAATAGGAAGACAATTCCCGACGGTTGAACTTGATGATCCGCTCCCTGACCAGCATGGCGATCCGCTTCTTCCCGGCCACGGTCACGCACACGGGGTTCCCCAGGGCAATGTCCACATCGAAGAATGGGCCGCCGATGCAGACAATATCGTACTTGTACTTCAACCTGTAGAGGCTGTTGTGGATCATCTGGGAGGGGGTCATCAGCTCCTTGGTGATCGGATCTGCCGCCAGCCCCTTGATGGGGGAGATGAGGCAGGTATCCCCGCCCTTTCTCTCCATGATGGGTTTCAGGTAATCGAGGAAATCCGGAAGGCGATTCATCGTCAGGGCCAGAACGATAAAATCGTTGTCTTCCACGACCCGTTCCAGGTCGTTGGTGGCAAAAACCTTGGGGCCCAGCCGGGGCACCTCGTCCATGCTTCCAAGGCGCCGTGCCAGATCTTCCGTCAGATGAATGGGATTGAGATGTTCCCGGTTGATGGATTTGCAGACGGCGGCGTCGTGATAATAGATGGTCACGCGCTTGTTGTCCCGGCCGAATTTATAGGCGAAGGATGTTCCCAGGCGGCCGGGTCCGATAATGGCAATGCGGGATGTGTCGAGATCGGTCAGGAGCATGCGCACCCGCTTCCAGGGATTTTCAAGGTCTCAGCGTGATTCACGGCGGTACCTTGAAGATGCGTTGACAAGCGCCGGTCAGTCTATGAGAGGAGACACTGTTTGTCAACGTGAAAGGGCCGGACCGGAGGCATCACGGTGCGCCCTCGACGCTCCGCCTTGACACGGGGACGGCATCAACGGTATGGATCGCTGACCATCCCTAAAATCCGTTCCGGAAACGAACCGGAGGAAACCGTCTCATGGCCAAAAAAGCCGAAACTCCACGAGAAGTCATCGCCTACTACGACGAAGAAAACAAACATATCAAGGAGCGCAAAACCCTTCTCGGGAAGAAGCTCGACGGCGAGTACACATCTTATTACGCCAACGGGCAGGTCATGGTACGGATGCGATTCCAGAACGGCATGCGCCAGGGAGATGCGGAGGCCTACTACCGGGACGGGCAGATCCGGGAACGGGCCTCCTTCCGGGACGACCGCTTCGAGGGGAGCTATACCTCCTGGTACGAAAACGGGCAGATCCGGGAACAGGAAATTTACCAGGGTGGCCGGCTGGACGGTCCCTACCGGATGTATTACCGGACCGGACAGGCCAGGGAGGAAGAATTATTCGCAGACGGGAAGCTGCAGGGACCCTACCGGTCCTGGTATAAGACAGGCCAGTTGAAGGAAGAGGGCTTCTTCGAGAACGACCGGCGGGAAGGTGAATACAAGGCCTGGCACCGGAACGGACAGATCAGGGAAATGGCCGTTTACCGGAACGGCAAGCTGGTCGGAAAGTTCCAGTCCTTCAATGAAAAAGGCGAACCGGTCCGAACCGTCATCGACGACGGAGATGCCCCGGATTCAGAGGAGGAATGGCTGGAAAAGGAGCGACAGGCCGACAACATGCTGCGGGACCTGGAGGCCTACCGCGAGGAAGACGAGGAATCCGACAGGAGGGAAAGAACGTGATCGAGCACATCCTCATCGCCACGGACGGCTCCGCCCACAGCCTGACGGCCCTGGAGTACGGGATCTACATTGCCCGAAAACTCGATGCCCGGCTCACTGGGCTTCATGTCATGGAACTTCTGCAGTTGCAGGCCCCCGTTTTCAGCGACATCTCGGGTTCCATCGGCATCCCCCCGTGCCAGGAGTTTCTTCCGGTCATGGAAAACACGCTGGAGACAAAAGCGGACGCCATTCTCAAGGCATTCCGGCAACGATGCGAAGAGGCGGGGTTGAAGCCCGACATCAAAAAGCGTCTCGGGGTCATCGACGAGGTCATCATTGAGGAGGGCCAGCAGGCGGACTGGATCATCCTGGCCCAGCGCGGCGAGCACTTCCATCTCGGAGGCGGATCGATTCTGGGCACCACGGCCGAATCGGTAGTCCGGAAAGCGGGAAAACCGGTCCTTGTAACGCCCGCGACCTACCGGGATATAGAAAGCATGGCCCTAGCCTACGACGGCAGCCCTCCCGCCGACAATGCCCTGAAGCTGGCCGCCGAACTCTCCGACAAGGCAGCCTGGCCCCTGACGGTTGTCATGGTATCGAACGATCCCGTCACATCGGACCGTGTGTGCAAACAGGCGGAGACGCTGCTGGACGCCTGGATCATCGACTGGGACATCATCCAGCTGACCGGGAAGGAAGACCGGGATATTCTCCGCTTCCTCCAGGAGGGCTCCACCGAGCTCCTGGTGATGGGGGCCTACGGGCACAACCGGCTCCGGGAGCTGCTGGTGGGGAGCACAACCAGCCACGTCATTCGGAAGAGCCCCGTCCCGGTTCTCCTGACCCGTTGAGGTCCTTCTCCACCAGATCCCTCAGGTCGCCAAATACGTCCATCCGCGTCAGATCGCTGTGAATGGGCGTGATGGTGATCCAGCCCTTGCGGAGGGCGGTAATGTCCGAATCGGAGTCTTCCGAGGGCGCCGGCTGTGTCTCCCCCGCCAGCCAGTAATAGGTATTGTCCCTGGGATCCACACGCTTCTCAAAGCTCTCAATGAGACGGGCCTTCCCCTGCTTTACAACGGTCACACCCCGGATCCGATCCTCCGGCAGCGCCGGGACGTTCACGTTGAGCGAAAGGTTTTTCGGGAAGGGATGTTCCATCATAAAACGGCAGATCTTCCGGGCAAACCGGGCGGCAAAGGAAAAATCGGCTTCCCGGTGGGTATCCAGGGAAATCGCCACGGAGGGAACCCCCATGATGGCTCCTTCCGTAGCCGCCGAGACCGTACCCGAATAGAGGACGTTAATTCCGACATTGGCCCCCAGGTTGATGCCGGAGACCACCAGGTCCACAGGCCCGCCGGCCAGTTCCCGGATGCCGATCTTCACGCAATCCGCCGGCGTCCCCGCCACGGCATAGCCGAGGGCCTGTCCGTTCTTCCTGGCCTTTCTCACCATCAGCGGCCTAAAAAGGGTGATGGCGTGCCCCACTGCGCTCTGCTCCACCTCCGGGGCCACGACGAGACACTCGGCATCAAGGGACAATTCGCGATACAGAGCGGAAAGCCCCCGGGCATAAATCCCATCATCGTTCGTCAGCAGAAACCTCATCGGAAATCCTCTATTCTCTCACCGGCACGATCTGGCCCTGGGTGATTTTCAGAATCATGGCGCTCCTCCGGCTTTCTCCGTCCGCTGCAAATTCAAGCCTGCCGGCAACTCCCCGGAAATCCGGATTCGCAAGGATCCTCCGGTGCAGTTCCTCCCGGGATCCGGGTTTTCCCTCCAGGAGGGTCCGGACGGCAAGGTTCGTCCCGTCAAATGCCATTGCCTCAAGGCTTCCCGGTTCCCGACCGGTTGCCGCATAATACCGCTCAATAAAGTCCTGGACCGCCCGGGATGAATCATTCGTGCAGAACATGTCTGTAAAGACGGCTCCCTCCAGAACGTTTCCTCCCGTCCGAAGCCTGGCGGGATGGTTCCAGGATGACAGGCCCATCAGCTGGACACCCCCGATTTGAAGATCGGCCAGTTGTGACGCCGTCAGCAATGCCTGTCCCAGGGAATCGGGAAGAAAAAGGGCTTCGAAATCCACCGCCGCTGATCCTGAAATCTCGATCGTTCCCTCCGGTTCCACGATCACTTTTCCGGGAATCCCCTTGACTCCGGCCAGGGACCGGATCTCATCCGTAAAATCAGCCTGCCGGCGGCCATACGTTCGCTCGCACAGGATCCGTCCGCCGCGGCGGGTCACTTCCTCCCGGAACAACATTGCCGCATCCCTGCCGCTATTGTCCCCGGGATAGAGCATGGCAAATCGCCGGAGCCCTTTTCGGGTGACGGAATAGTCGGCCAGGGCCTGAATCTGCTGCCGGATTGTAAGGGAATCCCTCAGGATATAGCCATTCTCTCCACCGATTCCCTCCTGCTGAGTAAACACGAGGATCGGCACCTTCTTTTCTCGTGCGAGGCGGGCCGCTTCCGCACCCTCCCCCAGCGGCCCGAGAATCAGGCTGACCTTCTCGCGATCAGACAGTTCCAAAACCAGGCCGCGAAGTGTCTCGGAACGGCTTTCGGAATCGCGAATCTGCAAGGTGAGACGGGATCCGTTCGTGCGGTCCCAAACGGACGCGGCCATCAGGATGGCGTCCAGGACACGGTTCCCATAGGCTGCGTATTTACCGGTGAGCGGAAGAATGACGCCGATCGTCGCCGTTCCGCCATTTTCCCCTGCCTTCCCGGAAGCGGGAGGGAAAATCCGCTGATCCGAACACAAGGCAACCCGGGCGGGAATGGAGAAGACCAGAATGGAAAGAATGATCAAGACGAAACGTTTCATGAGTGGACCACCGGAATCAAGCGCTGACATGCTACAGGAAATGCTTCCCTCCGTCGATAAAAAAAGGCCCGGAACCGGTCTGACCGGCCCCGGGCCTCGAATCGGGGGACTGTGCTTACTTGACCTCCTCGAAGTCGGCGTCCACGACGTCGTCGTCTTTCTTCCCGGCGGACTGCTGGGACCCACCCGCCGCTCCTCCACCGGCTCCCTGGGGTCCGGCCCCGGGCCCGGCGGTGGACTTGGCATACATGGCCTCCGCCAGCTTGTGGGATGCCGTGGTCAATTCCTCCTGCGCCGATTTGATGGCCTGGAGATCGTCGCCTTCAATGGCTTTTTTCAGCCGAGCAATCGCCTCTTCGATGCGCGTCTTCTCGGCGGCATCGATCTTGTCGCCGAATTCCTTCACATTCTTCTCCACGCTGTATGCAAAGGCATCGGCATGGTTCCGGGCCTCGATGAGCTCACGCTTCCTCTTGTCATCATCGGCGTGTAGCTCCGCCTCCTTGACAAAGCGCTGGATCTCGTCATCCGAGAGGCCGCTGGAGGCCGTAATACGGATGCTCTGCTCCTTCCCCGTTCCGAGATCCTTTGCCGCCACATGGACGATGCCGTTGGCGTCGATGTCGAAGGTGACTTCGACCTGCGGGACTCCCCGCGGAGCCGCCGGAATGCCGACGAGCTCGAAGTGACCGAGGGTCCGGTTGTCCGCTGCCATCGGGCGCTCGCCCTGGAGGACGTGAATCGTCACGGCCGTCTGGTTGTCCGCCGCCGTCGAGAAGACCTGGCTTTTCTTCGTGGGAATGGTCGTATTCTTCTCGATCAGTTTCGTCATGACGCCGCCCAGCGTTTCGATGCCGAGGGACAGAGGCGTCACGTCCAGAAGCAGCACGTCTTTCACGTCTCCCGCGAGAACACCGCCCTGGATCGCAGCCCCCACGGCCACAACCTCATCCGGG
>CAZXMK010000033.1:0-15703 GCA_964641935.1 uncultured Syntrophaceae bacterium | reverse complement strand
TGTCCGGCTCCTGCCGTTCCGACGCCTCCGGGTAGAGGGCGAGAAGCTCCCGGATCCGCTTTTCCCGCTCGTCCAGGGCCCGGGCCAGTTCCTTGAGCGTCGTCTTGCTTTCCTGGACGGCCGCCAGAAATTGATCGGTCGCGTTGCGGGAGTCCTCGACGAGCTGCCGGAGGGCCTGCACCTCTTTCTCGTCGGGACGTGCCTGCTTCCGGCCCACGACCCGGCGGATCTGCCAGAAGAGGAAAAGAACGAGGAGAGCCAGGGCCAGATCCATTCCCAGCTGCAGCAGCAGGAAATCCCTTGTCGTCATTGCCAGCATATTGTCCCCCCGTATCCGCCGTCAGGCAAGCACGTCCAGGCGGCTTCCCTGGATACGCTCGTCCTCCGGAACATGGCCGTCGTCCACCACCGTTTCGATGGCCCGTCCTTTTCGAGCCGATTCCGGGGATGCATCTTCTTCGTCCTGCCCGCGGGCCATCGTCTCCTCCCGCTCTTCGCTCCCCGGGGCGGGAAAGGACTTTCTTTTATCCCGCTTTCCCCAGGAGGCGGAGTGCCGCTGCCTGTCAGGCACCTGGGACTGGACCTGGGAGACCGCCTCGGCTCCGGGAATCGGAAGAATCGGTCTTCGAATATCCATCACTCATGTCCATGCAATCAGCCGGCGGGAAATGAAATTCCGATTCCCCCGCCGCTCTGTGCGGAAACGTCTGCCCCGTAATGCTTCCAGAGAAGCAGGGACAGGCAGAGCACTCCATGGGAGGGATCCTGAAGCCGGGAGGCCCGGTTCTCCTCCAGGACTTCCCGTACATCGTCCCGTTCCTCGTCCGTGAAAGGCGCTCCGGTGTGGCGGATTCCGAGCAGAACCCGATCGTTCTCCTTCCCGACCGTCACGCGAAGCTCCTGTTCTCCCTGCGATCCCAGGCGGGACGCCGCATGGCGGAACACGGCCCAGAGGGCCATGGCGAAATGGGCCTGGACGCCCCTCACCGGAGGAACCCCTTCGGACAGGTCCAGCACCTTTTTGACCCGGTGCTTGAAATCCAGGTAATGATCCGCAAAGCGAACCTCCCGGCGCACCAGGGCCGCCAGATCGAACCGCTCCTCTTTCTTGTGGGAGAGGATCCCGAAACGGGAGGCCACATCCTGGAAGACGTCGGCAAACCGCTCCGACTCGGTGTTGAGCAGCCGGACGTCGGACTGCACCTTCAACCAGTCCTGCTCCAGCGTTCCCGGCAGATGAACCCCATTTTTTCCCATGGCCGCCTGAAGGTTTTCCAGACGCCGTTCGAGGATCTTCGCCCGCCCCATGATCCCGTTGAGCGGATTGGCAAAATTGTGAAGAAGCCCCGGCACGAAGGCGAACAGCATCGTTTCCGCGAAGGAGCCTTCCAGGGCACGCTCAAGCTCTTGCATCTCCATGGCCATCCCTCTTTCTGGACTCTTCCGGTCCATCCAGCAAACCGCTTCCGGAAGGAACCAGGTCCGCCGGCAGTTCCACGTGGACAACGGTCCCCCGTGACGGCCCCCCTTCCGCCCAGATCTTTCCCCCGTGAAGCTCACAGGCCAGACGGCAGAAGGCCAGCCCGATCCCGGGCTCGCTCCTTCCGGTCCCGGATCCGTTCACGGGACCGGCGGACGTCTCGCCCGGAAGGGAACGTACCAGGGCCGCCTTGAGAGCCCCGGGCATCCCCGCTCCGTCGTCAATCACGGAAATGCGGATCCGGCCCGTTGAGGCGGTCCATACGCGGACACCGATTCGACCGCTCCGCTCGACCTGGGCAACGGCATTCAGCATCAGGTTGGAAAGCACCCTCTCCAACAGGGGCTCGTCCGCGACCAGCGTCGACGGGGCCTCTTCGAGATCGAACTCGATGCGGATGTCCCTGTTCCGGCACAGGGCCGCCCACATTCTTTCCAGCCGGCGGAAGAAGGAGTCGGCGCGGACGACGGACAACTCGAGGGCAGGCCCGCTCTCCCCCAGGCGCGAGATTCTCAGGTACCCCTGGATCATGCGCTGGAGATCCCGGCATCCCTCGAGTGCACTCCGGAGGAGTTCCTCTTCCCGGGCGCGCAGGCGGCATCTGGAAAGCAGGTCCAGATTCGCCACGACCATCATCAACGGGCTTTTCATATCATGAACGATCATGCGCTGCCAATCGGCGGTATGGGATATTTCCTTCCTGGATTCCATCGTCCGCTTACCCCGCTCCTTCTTCCGCCGCCGGCCGCTTCCCGCTCACCACACGTTGAGATCCGAAAACCAGACAGTCCTGACGGCATCCCGTTTCAGAACCTGGTTGATGCCGGCGGTGATCTCCTTCCGGAGGTCTTCCCGTTCCTTGGGCGCTCTCAGCACTTCCGCCGTTTTCGCAGACAGGATCGCATGGATCGCCTTCCGGACGTCCGGTCCGTTCATCTCGGGGAGGACCTTCCGGTCCGCCGGATCCAGCGCAAGGTTGACCACTGCCAGCTTCGGCGCTCCCGAGGCATCCTTCACGTCGACGTAGAACTCCTCGACCAGGGACGCTGCCGCGGAGGCCCCGGCGGGCATCCGGACCGCGCTGGAAACCGTCGTCCCGGGCTGCCTGCTCCGGTCCAGCGGGTTCCAGACGAAAAGGACGGCCGCCGCCAGGATCCCGAGAAGACCGGTGCCGATGCCTCCCGCGATCACCCACCGGTTTCTGTACCAGGGCCGTTTCGCCGGCTCCGGTTTCGGCTCCCCTCCGGAATCCGGAGGCGGCGGGGTCTCCAGCGCAAAATCGCTGTCCAGGGGAATGTCCAGAATGTCCAGTTTGGCCTTTTGCTGCGCCATGACGGCTCCTTCCTCAACCCGCGCTTCCGTATCCGCCCGCACGGTCGGCCGGGGCCTCGGTCACCCGCTCCGGCGGCTCCCCGGTACGTCCCTGTTCGAGACGCCCCAACAGGTCTTTCGCTTCCACGAAATCCGGATACAGTTCGAGGGCTTTCAGAACATGCACCCTCGCTTCGCCTTCGCGTCCGTCCTCCATCAGGACCCTGGCCAGGTTATAATGGAGATGGTCGTCCTCGGGATCCAAAGAGAGCGCCTTTCGATACAGATCGATGGCATCCCGGAAACGGCCCTGCCTCCGGCAGGCGATGCCCAGGCGGTTGTACAGGTGGACGTCCGACGGGTCCTCATGCAGGAGGGAGCGGAAGATGCCCTCGGCCTCGCTGTTCAGGTTCCGGGCCAGCAGGGCCTCGCCGATCTCCCTGCGGACGGGCAGATCCGCCGGCGCCACCCGGACGGCCTGCGCAAAGGCTTTCCTGGCCTCCTCGATGTCGTCGTTCCCCAGGAGGGCCTTTCCAAGATTCAGCTGCCGGTTCGCATTCTTCGGACTGATGGCCGTTGCCTTCCGCATGACGGCGATCTCCTGCTCCCGGTCCCCCCTGCGGGCGAACACGTCCGCCAGGCTGTCATAGGCCCGTGTGAATCGGGGCTCGCACAGGATCGCCTTCCGGAAGGCCTTCTCCGCGTCGTCCAGCATGCCGCGGCATACGTACATCTCCCCCAGGGTCTGAAAGACCCGGGGATTGTCCGGCTGCATGGCCATGGCCGCCTTCAGTTCTCCCAGGGCACGGTTGTATTCCCCTTCCCCGATCAAAGCCTGGGCAAGCCGGAGGTGGCCGTCCAGCGGGGACGGATTCGTCCGCCTCCCCAGCACCGCATTGATCTTCTCCTCCAGCGTCTGGACGGCGAACGGCTTGATGATGTAGGCATCCACATCCGTCTCCGCGGCCTCCGCCACGATCTCTTCCGCCAGATCTCCCGTCACCATGATAAACGGCAGGCTTCGGAACCGCGCGTCTTTCCGGACACGCCGGAGAAGGCCGATTCCGTCGATCCCCGGCATGAACAGGTCCACGATCGCAACGTCCACCGGTTCGGACTGGAGCCGCTGCCACGCCTCGACGCCGTCCTTGCCCTCCAGCACACAGGTGTGTCCGAGGGAAAGAAGCATCTTCCGGATGCTTTTCCGGGCGTCATGCTGGTCGTCCACCACCAGGAATGTCAGGCCCCGGTCCGGGGCGTCGGTCGCGGCCGTTCCCTGCGAACCCATGTCAGCGCACCTCCCCCAGCAATCCCCGCAACCGGAGCACCGCCTGGGTATGGATCTGGCAGATCCTCGACTCCGTCAAATTCAGGACCCGTCCGATCTCCTTGAGGTTCAGTTCCTCGTAATAGTACAGGGCCAGGACCGTACGCTCCTTCTCGGGGAGCCGGTCGATGGCCTTCTTGATCCCCTCCTTGAACTCCTCTTTCTCCAGGAGAGAGAGCGGATCGCCGTGGTCGATTTCCTGCTGAAGCCTGCCGCATCCGTGCCGTTCGATGAAATCGGGGGGAAGGTCCTCGGTGCTGATCACCTTGACCAGCTTCGCATCGTCGAGGAGACCGAAGTATTCCTCCAGCGGGATGCCCAGGTGATCCGCCATCTCCTCCTCGCCGGGAGGGCGGCCGAGCTGTTTCTGCAGCGCCGCAAAGGCTTTCTCGATTTTCGTATCCTTGCTTCGCACGGACCGGGGAACACGGTCGGCGGCCCGCATCTCGTCCAGCACAGCCCCGCGGATCCGGATCTTCGCGTATGTCTCGAACCGGACGTTTTTTGTCTCGTCGAACTTCTCCAGCGCGGCCATGAGGCCGATCACACCGGCCTGAATCAGGGCCTCCCGATCCGCCGGTGCCATGACCACGCGGGCGGTCAGCCGGCTGACAACCTGTTTCACCAGCGGCGCATATTGCAGAATCTGTCCGTCTATCCCGTTCCTATTCACGGCTGGATCGAATGGTCCTGTTGCTGAAAAAGCGAATGCTTCCCCCCTCCGCTCCCCCGGGCACCTCTCCGCAGAGCCTCGAGGCGATGTCCTGGAGGCATCGGCTGGCCGGGGACGAAGGGTAGATCTCCGCCAGGGCCTTCTGCTTTTTCACGGCCTCGGGCAGCCTCGGGTCGTGGAGGATGAATCCCAGGTAGTCGAGGGCAACGGTAAGGAAATGGTCCGTCGCATGCCGCAGCCGCTCGTATGCCTCGCGGGCCTCCGTCGGGTGGTTGACCATGTTGACGACGAGACGGAACTTCTTCCGGTCGTATCCCTGGTAGAGCACCTTCATGAGGGCGTAGGCGTCCGTCAGGGCCGTCGGCTCGGCGGAGGTGACAATGATGATCTCGTGGGCGGAGGAATTGAAATAGGTGACGTTTCCCGAAATGCCGGCCGCCGTGTCGATCAGAAGGAACTCCGGCTTGTTCTTCAGGGAATTGACCGCATCCAGGAGGGTCAGTTTCTGCCCTCTCGAAAGATCCGTCATCTCCGCGATGCCGGAGGAGGCGGGAAGGACCTTCATCCCGCCCGGTCCTGTCACCAGCGTCTCCGCCAGGGTCTTTTCCCCCTTCAGGACATGGTACAGGTTGTATCGGGGCGTAAGCCCCAGGAGCAGGTCGATGTTGGCGAGCCCCATGTCCGCGTCCAGGACGATGGTCTTCCGGTTGCGCTGGGAGAGGATGTAGGCGATGTTGGCGGCGATGTTCGTTTTTCCGACGCCTCCCTTGCCGCTCGTGAAGGCAAGCACGCGGACGGGCCTGTCCCGCACCTCCGGGTCCTCGCCTTCGCCGTGGGAACTTCCCCTGCCGGGGACTTTCACACCTCCGTGCTCCCGCTCCATGGCCTGTCTGAGTGTTGCCGCCTGGTCCAAACCATCCCCCGTCAATGAATCGAATGCCCGAGAATCAGCGATGCCAGCGATCCCGGGGTTACTTCCTTGATATCCTGCGGCACGTTCTGTCCACAGGTCACATACCGGACGGGCCTTCCCGCCTGCTCCAGGATGTCGTAGACCACGCCGAAGCGCTGACATTCGTCGAGCTTGGTCAGGATGAGCGAATCGTAGTCCAGGAGACGGAAACGGTCCGCCGTCACCTGGAGGCCCTCCCGGTTCATCGCCGGCGTCAACAGCAGGCTCACTTCCAGATCGGGCGATCCGCCGAACTGACGCTTTAATTCGTTGAGATATTCGGTGTCTTCGGGATTCCTTCCCGGCGTGTCCACAAGGATGACGTCGCGGTCTTCGAAACTCCGGAGGGACTCGCGGAATCCTTCCCCGTCCCCGGCCACCCTCAGGGGAAGCTTCATGATGTCCGCGTAGGTCTGGAGCTGGTCCACCGAGGCGATGCGGTAGGTATCCATCGTGATCAGCCCGACCTTCTGCTTCTGTTCCAAGGCAAAGCGTGCGGCCAGCTTCGCCAGGGTCGTGGTCTTTCCGACACCGGTCGGCCCGACGAGCGCTTTCACCCGCTTCTCCAGGCCGGGGTCCTCCTCCCGGGAAATGGAGCGCAGAATCGCTTCCCGAGCACGGCGGACGGATGTCTCGTACGTCTCCTCCCCGCTGCCGCCTTCCTGCCGGACCCCGTCGACGATCTTGAGAGCCCGCGGCCGGGAGACCCCATTGGCCAGCAGGCGGTGGTACAGGCGCCCGTAGGGAGACGGATCGCCGCCGCCGTGACGGAATCCGAGCATGTCGAAGAGCGTGAAGAGGGCTTCCTTGACCTCCGACAGCTCCTCCCGGAACTGCTGATCCGGCCGGTCGTTCCCGAGCAGGCCCTTCAGTTCCCGGAGCTCTCCCGTGATGGAGCGGGCCCAGTCGGGCATTGCCTCTCCCGCCGGTTGAGCCGGCGGGGGCGGGGGCTGGCGGCGGGCGGCGGGAAGAGGCTCCTCGCCGTGTTTCCGATCCAGCGCGGCCACCACCTCCAGGAGGGGCGGGTTCGAATCCCTCAGGGTTTTCGTGGACAGGATGATCGCTTCCGGCCCGAGGTCCTTCTTGACCCGGCGCATCGCTTCCTGGAGGCTGGAAACCTCATACCGTTTCATTTGCATGGCTCAACTCCAAAAGACCGAGTGAAGTCAGTTTTGCATCCCGGGTGATCTCATTGTGTGCCAGGACGACCAGGTTGGGCACGAACCGCTCCAGTATGCGCCGCAGGTGGATGCGGACGGTGGGCGAGCACAGGACGATCGGCTGCAGTCCGCGGGACGTGAAGAGCGGGACGAACCGCTTCATGTTCGTGACGATTTTCCGGACCATCTGGGGGTCCGGCGAGGCGAACGTTTCAAATTCCGTGTGCTGGAGGGTCTGCTGAATGCTCTCCTCGATCTCCGGGGAAATCATGATCACGTGGATCCCGCCCCGCTCGTCCGCGTGGAGGCGCGTGATCACCCTCGACAGGGCCTGCCGCACATAACCGGTCAGGACGTCGACGTTTTTGGTCAGGGGGACGTAATCCGCCAGCGTCTCCAGGATCGTCTGCAGATCGCGGATCGGAATGCGCTCACCCAGGAGCCGCTGCAGCACTTTCTGGAGGGTCCCCACGGGGATGACCTTCGGGATCAGGTCCTCCACGAGCCGCGGAGCCGAGGCCGCCAGGCTGTCCAGAAGCACCTGGATTTCCTGGCGCCCCAGGAGCGAGTCCACGTTGGACTTGATCAGCTCCGTCAGGTGCGTGGTGATGACCGTTGCCGGATCGACCACGACGATTCCCTGGGCCTGCAGGCCCTCCCGTTCCCGGTCCGGAACCCAGACCGCCGGGAGACCGAAGGCAGGTTCCTTCGTCTCGATTCCCTTGACGCGGACTTTCATGCCTTCCTGGACGATGGCGAGCTGGTGCCCCGCCAGGATCTCCCCGCGGGCCACCTCGACCCCCTTCACCAGGAACGCGTATTCATAGGGTTTGAGCTGCAGGTTGTCGCGGATATGGATGGACGGAACGACGAATCCCATGTCCTGGGCGATCTGCTTGCGGAACATCCGGATCCGGCGCAGCAGTTCCCCTCCCTGGGAGGCGTCGACGAAGGGGATCAGGCCGTAACCCACCTCCAGTCCAAGTGCATCCAGCGGATCCAGGAGGGGTGCCGCCTCCGCCTGGGGAGGCGCCGGTGCCTCTTCCTTTTCTTTTTCTTCTTCCCGGACCCGGATGCGGGCAAGCTGCCAGGCGGCCGCACCGACCAGAACGGCGATGGTCAGAAATGCCTGCTTCGGCATCCCCGGGATGAGGGCGAAAATCAGGAGCACGACCGCCGCCGCGGCGACCGCCTTCGGCTGGGCGAACAGCTGCAGCCTCATTTCCTGGCCCAGCTCCGTGGTTCCGGCCGTCCGGGTCACCAGCATGCCCGCCGCGGTGGACACGATGAGGGCCGGCACCTGCGTGACCAGCCCGTCTCCGATGCTGAGCAGCGTGTAGGTCCGGGCCGCGTCGGCGATGGGCATGCCCTGCTGGAGCGCGCCGATGATGAGCCCGCCGATGATGTTCACCAGGACGATGATGATGCCGGCGACGGCATCGCCGCGGACGAACTTGCTGGCGCCGTCCATGGCCCCGTAGAAGTTCGACTCGCTCTCCAGATCCCGGCGGCGCCTGCGGGCCTCGTTGTCGTTGATCAGGCCCGTGTTCAGATCGGCATCGATGCTCATCTGCTTGCCGGGCATGGAATCCAGGGTAAAGCGGGCGGCCACCTCGGCGATGCGCGTGGCGCCCTTGGTGATGACCACGAAGTTGATCAGCACGAGGACGGAGAAGACGATCATGCCGACCACGTAGTTTCCCCCCACGACGAAGGTCCCGAAGGCCTTGATGACCTGGCCTGCGGCATCGGTTCCCTCGCTTCCGTGGAGCAGGATGAGCCTCGTGGAGGCGACGTTCAGGGAAAGGCGCAGGAGGGTCACCACCAGGAGGACGGAAGGGAACACGGAAAAGTCCAGGGGACGCAGGACGTACAGGGACATCAGGAGGATAATGAGGGAAACGGCGATGTTCATGGACAGCAGGACGTCCAGGAGCAGGGTCGGAAGGGGAACCATCATGACGAGCAGGATGCCCACGACCCCGAAGGCCAGGACGGCGCTGGAGCTCTTCATGAGCCCGGCCATCGGGACGCCTGAATCGGCTGCAGCGGCTCTTGCTTCCATGAATCCGTTTTCCTTTTATCGTTCGTTCTCGCGGAGCCTGTAGACGAAAGCGAGGATCTCGGCGACGGCCTTGTAGAGGTTTTCAGGGATGACCCCGCTTACATCAACCATCTTATACAATACTTGTGCCACCGGCTTGTTTTCGATCACCGGCACGCCGCTGCGCTCGGCAACCTCCCGGATGGTCGCCGCCACGAAGCCCCGTCCCTTGGCGACGACCGTCGGCGCGGCCATGCGCTCCGGGTCATACTGAATGGCCACCGCCAGGTGGGTCGGGTTCGTGATGACCACGTCGGCCTTCGGGACGGCGGCCATCATCCGCTTGCGTGCCATCTCCTGCTGGATCCTCCGGATCCGGCTCTTGATCAGGGGATCGCCTTCCGTTTCCTTGGTTTCATCCTTCAGTTCCTGCCGGGACATGCGGAGGCTTCGCTCGTGCTCCCAACGCTGGTAGGCGTAATCGAGGACCGCCAGGAACGCCAGGATGACGCAGGTGGTGCCGAGAATCCGGAAGGAAATCCGACCAATGAAGCGGGCGATATCGGGCGTGCTCTGATCCATAAGCGGAATGATCTGGGTCAGTTCCGAACGCACGGAGAGGTACGCCACGAAACCGACAATGGCCAACTTCATGACGCTTTTCACCAGCTCCATGAGCGACTGGAGGGAAAACAGGCGCTTGAACCCTTCCTGGGGGTTGATCTTGGACAGTTTGGGCGTCACGCCCTCCGCGGTGATCTGGAAACCCACCTGGAAGGTGTTGGCGGCAAGGCCCGCCAGGACGACCGTCAGGAACAGGGGTGCCAGGAGGATCAGCACCTCCAGGACGGTCTGGGAGAAGAGGGCCGGCACCGTGTCCGCGTTGAGCGTGACGGCGATGCTGCGGCGGAAGGCGGACCGCATCATGTTCATCAGGCGCTCCATCGTCCCGGATGCCTGGAAATACAGACAGATCAGGCAGGCCGACAGGACCGCCGCGGAGACCACCTCCCGGCTGCGGGCAACCTGTCCTTTCTTGCGGGCCTCTTCCCGCTTGCGCGGGGTTGCGCGCTCGGTCCTCTCCTGGTCGTCCTTTCTCTCCGGCACGGCCGGTGCCTCCTATCGATTGATTGACGGTAGCGTCAACGAATCAGCGGATTTTACATCAGGCGGAGAACCGCCCCCAGTTCCCCCGGGATGCGGGAGAAGAGCCGCCCCACGAGGGCGACGAACAGCGGAACGGACAGCCCGAAGAAGAGAAATCCCACGGCGATCTGCAGGGGAAACCCAACGATGAAGACATTGATCTGCGGAACGGTCCGGGCCACAATGCCGAGGGCCACATTGGTGAAAATCAGGGCCGCCATGATCGGGGCGCCGATTTTCAGGGCGATGACGAATACCCCGCTGGTCCACCCGAAAATCGTCTGCACGAGGGGACCCGTGATGTGGAGCCCCCCCAGGGGCAGGACCCGGAAGCTTTCGTTGACGGCCTGGAGGAGCGCATGGTGGCCGTCCAGCACCAGGAAGATCACCAGGGCCATCATGTACTGGATCTCGGCGATGACGGAGACCTGGCGGCTCTCCACGGGATCGAGCACATTGGCGATAAAGAATCCCATCTGGAGGCCCGCCACCTCCCCCGCATACTGAATCCCGGCAAAAACGCAGCGGACGGCGAATCCCAGGATGACGCCGATGAGCACCTCGCCCGCCATGGACACGATCAGGGAGACGACGTTCCCCGTCAGGACCTGCGCGTTTGCCGTCTCAACGAAGGGAAAGATCAGAAAGGAGACGACCAGGGAGAGGCCGGCCCTCACCCGGAGCAGGACCGGACGGTCGCCGAAGATGGGCAGGAGCGCGATCATGGCGCTCAGTCGCAGGAAGACGAAGAGAAAGGTCCCGACCTGCTCGGGTGTGACCATCGGGATGTTCATGGCGGATGCCCCCGGCCCTGCCGCTTTCCGCTACCGGATGTACAGCGGGATTCCCTTGAAGATCTTCTCCGTGAAGGAGATCAGGCTGCCGAGCATCCAGGGGAGGGCCACCACCATGGCGACCAGGCTGGCGACGATCTTGGGCACGAATGAAAGGGTCATCTCCTGGATCTGGGTCAGCGCCTGGAACAGGCTGATGGCGACACCCACCACGAGGCTGACCAGGAGGACCGGCGCCGCCACCATCAGCGTCACCTTCACGGTCTCCGCCATGATCCCCACGACAAAATCGATCGTCATGATTCCTTCACTCTCCTTCCCGGCCTCCTCCAGGAGGCGGCTCTCATCATTGATTGGACCGGCGACCGACGAAATGCGTCACCGGAAACTCTGCACCAGGGCTCCCACGACCAGGTACCACCCGTCCACCAGCACGAAGAGCAGCAGCTTGAAGGGCAGGCTCATCATGATGGGCGGCAGCATCATCATGCCCATGGACAGGAGGATGCTGGCGATCACCATGTCGATGACGAAAAACGGCAGGTAGATCATGAAGCCGATCTGGAAGGCCGTCTTCAGCTCGCTGATGATGAACGCCGGGATCAGGGTCGCCAGGGAAACTTCCTGCGGATTGGCGGGACGCTTTTCCCTGGAAATGGAGACAAACAGGGCCAGGTCTTTCTCCCGGGTCTGTTTCAGCATGAAGTCCTTCACCGGCGCGACCGCTTTCTCCATGGCCTGCTCCCCGGAGATGGTTTCCTGGTAGTAAGGCTGCAGGGCCTCCGCGTTGACCTTCTGCCAGACGGGGGCCATGATGAAGAACGTCAGGAACAGGGCAAGCCCGATCAGGACCTGGTTCGGGGGCATCTGCTGCGTTCCCAGGGCGTTCCGCAGGAGCGACAGGACGACGACGATGCGCGTGAAAGACGTGAGCATCAGGAGGATCGCCGGCGCCAGCGACAGGACCGTCAGCAGGAGAAGAAGCTGCAGGGCCGTCGCCGTCTTGCCGGGAGTATCCGCGGTCCCGCCGATCTGGAGGCTGACGTTCGGAAGCGAGAGCGTCTGGGCCTCCCCCGGCGTCGCCAGGAGCAGGACGGCCGCCGGAATCGCCAGCAGGACCAGGATGATCCAGGCCTTATGGCTGCGCCGCCCCTTCATGGCTTGCCGCCCTTCTTGGGCGATGTAAACGATTTCAAGAGCTTGCGGTACCGATCCAGGGACATCGGAAGGGGCGACACCGGGGCTCCCCCCCGGGGCTGCAGCCGCTCGACGACGGAAGGATCGTCCAGGTCGGTGATCGTGGAGATCTGGGAGCCCGTGACGCCGAGCGCCACGACCTTGCCCATGATGTCCACCACCAGGATGCTGCTCTTCGGTCCCAGGGAGCGGGTCGCCAGGATCCGGATCAGCTGCCCTTCCGGATCCACGCCCGCGGGCGCCATGAACCGCTTCAGAAAATAGACGGATCCGATCAGGAGGCCCAGTACGATCGCCAGGGCGAAGAGCATTTTCAGGAGTGCGGAAAAGAAACTGAAGTCCACGGTCATCCCTCAACGCAGGTTGTTGATCCGGTCCACCGGGGAGACGATGTCCGTCAGCCGGATCCCGAATTTTTCATTCACCACGACCACCTCCCCCCGGGCGATGAGGCGCTGGTTCACGTAGACGTCCATCGGCTCCCCGGCGAGCTTGGCCAACTCGATCACCGAACCCTGTCCCAGTTGGAGCAGGTCGCTGATGAGCATGCGGTTCCTCCCCAGCTCGACGTTCAGCGTCAGCGGAATGTCGAGGATGAAATCCAGGTCGAGGGACTTTTTCGGGTCCATCGCCGGCTGGGCGGTGGGCTGGATCTCCTGGAAGTTGACCGTGCTGACCTCCGCCGGAGGCTTCTTGGTCTGCGAGAGGGCCATCTCTTCCTGGACGTCGTCCCAGGTGAGGTCTTCCTCCGGCTTCGCCGCTTCACCACCGCCGCCTTCCTCCCCCAGATCGATTCCCTTCAGGAGATCGTCAATTTCCTTCTGTTCCATCTTCCTGTCCCCCTTTCGCCAGGATCACCTCGGAAACCCTGACGGCTTGATTGCCCTTGTATATTCCGGGGTAACCCCGGTACTTGGGGATGCCCTCCACGAACACCGTCATGGCGTCGGAGGCGTACTGGTCCAGGGGAATGACGTCCCCCGGCTTCATGTTCACGACGTCCCGGGCGGAGATCTCCGTGCTTCCCAGCTCCACGGCGATTTCCGCCTTGGACTTGGCGATGTTTTTCCGGAGCCGATCGACCCAGCCCTTGTCCACCTCGAGCTGCTCGCTCTGGAAGCCCGCCTGCAGCCTATCCCTCACGGGCTCGAGGGTCGAATAAGGAATGCAGAGGGTCAGGATCCCCGAGGAGTATTCCACTTCGATCTCGAACTGGATCACCACGACCACGTCCGTCGGGGCGACGATCTGAACGAACTGCGGATTGATCTCCGACCGCTGATAGACGAGCTTGACATCCAGGAGGGCTCGCCAGGCCTTCTCCAGGTCCTCCAGCGCGTTGATGACGACCTTGCGGATGACGCTGCTCTCGATGGCGGTGAATTCGCGACCCTCGATCTTGAAGAAGTCCTTCCCGGATCCTCCAAAGATGATGTCCACCAGCATGAAGATGACCTTGGCCTCCACCACGCACAGGGCGTTCCCCCGCAGGGGATCCATCCGGAACAGGTGCAGGCTGGTGGGAACGGGCAGGGTCTTGAGGAACTCGCCGAACTTGATCATGTCCACCGATACGGCGCTCACGCTGGCGACGCGCCGGAGCAGCGAGGACATGGTCGCCCGGAACATCCGGGCGAACTTCTCGTTGATCATCTCCAGGGTCGGCATCCGGCCGCGGATGATCCGGTCCTGGCTGGTCAGATCGTAAGGGATCGCGTCGTTGGGATCGAAGGAGACCTGGACATCCGTCTCGATTTCCCCGCCGGAGATGCCCCTGAGGAGGGCGTCCACCTCTTCCTGTGTCAGGATATGCGACATGGCTCACTTTGCCTTGGCATACATTGCATGACCGGTCCCGGGCATCATCCCGGGCTCTCCAGACCGGCCGTCCGGGCCGGCCCGCTCCGTTTTCCTACTGGATAACGAACTCGGTGAAATAGACCTTGGACACCTTCCCCGCGGTCAGGAAGGTATTCAGCCGCATGGCGATTTCCTCCCGCAGGCGCTGCTTTCCCGCCATGTCCATCAGTTCCTTGACGGACTTGGCCGACAGGAGGTCCAGCACGTTGTCCCGGAGCTTGGGCTTCATCTGGTCCAGTTCGGCAACCCCCTTGGGATCCGAGATCTCCAGCTGGATGGCCAGCTTCAGGTACCGCTCCCCGTTGTTGTCCATGAGATTGACGATGAACGGTTCCATCGCCCACATCACGGCAACGGCGGGCTTCGGCGCCGCCTCCTTCTTCGCGGTCTGCTGGGTGTAGAACCAGAAGCCTCCGCCCCCGGCGGCACCCAGCACAACCAGCACCAGGAGACCGATGACGATCGCCTTGACGGGAAAGGATTTTTTCTGTTCCCCGTCTTTCTTCTCTTCCTGCTCTTCCTGCTTCTTTTCCGCTGCCATGAGTCCTCCAGACGCGCTCTTTTTTTTATTCCTTTTCCTTCCCCGCCTCGTGAAAGCCCGTCTTATCCGGGAAAAGCGACGGCCAGCCGGATTCCCCCGGCGGCCGGGTCCGGTCGCCGGTCCGTCTCCCCGCCGGGCGTCCCGGCCCAGGCGATGGAGATCCGTTCCATCGGGATTCCTCCCGCATCATACAGGTACCGGGCCACCGCATCGGACCGGAGAATCGACTGACTGCGGCGTTCCCCGCCGGATTCCCCCGGTCCTCGAATCTCCTCCCCGGCCGTCACGACCACCCTCGCGCCGCCGCCCCGCGACACGGCCGCCAGCCGGTCGAGGACCGCCTTCACGGCCGGCCCCGGCTTCAGGGATTCCCCCTCGAACAGGCCGGCCGAGGGAAGGTGCACGGTGAATCCCCCGGCTGCGGCATCGAGTCGTGCCCCCGGGAGCGCCGCCAGGGCCGACGCCACAACGGCCTGCCGGTCCCGAATGATGTCGCCGGGACGGGTGGCACCTTTCAGGGATTTTTGTGCTTCGATATCTCGGTCCACAAAGGGCCGGATGAACCATTCCAGGGCGTTTCCGCCCGTCCGCTCCGCCCCGAGGGCTGAAACGGCCGATGCGGCCGCCTGCGACGCCTTCTGGGGCTGTAGCGTCGAGAACGCCAGGAGCAGGATAAAAAACGTCAGAAGCAGCGTCATGAGATCGTTGAACGTCAGCATCCAGTTGGCCTGCTTCCCGGAATCATCCCGCTCCGGCTGCCTGCGCCCCGTCCCCGTCATCTCTCTACCTCCGGCAGGACAAGGGAAACGACCATCTCTTCCCGGGAATCCGCGGGAGATCCCGAGGCGGGCCTCGCCGCCCGGCTTCCCCGGATGGATACGGGGACGCGGACTCCGTCCCCTTCCAGAAACTCGATCAGGCTTGCGGCCCGCAGGGCGGGCGTCGCCCAGGAAGCGGAGGTGTCACCGGTCCCGGAAGCGGAGCCGAAGGCCTCGATACGGACGGCCAGGTTCCCCTTCGCCGCGGCCTTTCCGATCTCCCGGAGGAGGGGCTGCACCGGTTCCCGGATTGTCCCCCGCCCCTCCGTGAAGAGGGCATCCATGCCCAGGACCATCCGCCATCCCGAGCGGGTCCTTTCCAGGACGGCGCTGCGGCTGAGGTTCGCGTTTTCCAGGGCGCCCCGCAGGACGCCCCCCGTCTCCGCAAGGAGCTTCGCCT
>CAZXMK010000032.1:0-15730 GCA_964641935.1 uncultured Syntrophaceae bacterium | reverse complement strand
GGGTGTGTCGGGATTCCTCGGGTTCGGGCAGAAAAAGGCGAAAATCAGGGCGGGTCTCCTGTCCATCGACCAGGCCCTGGAGGAGGTCATCCTGGAAGAAAGGCCGGAAACGCCGGCGTCCCGCAGGGAAAAGCCCCGGGAGAAGCCGCGTGTCCGGGAGCCGGAGACCGCCGCCCCGCCGATGAAGGCGCTGGAGGTCGAGAAACCCTCGACCCGGCCTGTACCGCCGCCCGTGGAAAAACCGGCGGCCCAGACGGCACCGCCCAATGAGGAAAGCCGGGAGGCACAGCCGGGAAAGGCTCCGGTTGACTTCGATCCCGCGTTTGCAGAGAAGGCGAGGGAGCTCCTTGTGGGAATCCTCGTCCGGATGGACCTGGAGTATCCCGTGACCGTCGAAGAGACGGAGGGCACAATCCGGCTCAACATCCAGGGCGAGTGCAGCGGTCTGCTCATCGGAAAGCACGGACAGAACCTGGACGCCATCCAGTACATCGTCAACAAGGCCCTCCACAAGGGAAGCAACGGGGGCAAGCCCGTCGTCATCGATATCGAGGCCTACCGGAAGCGGCGGGAGGAGTCCCTGGTAACCCTGGCGGCGAAACTGGGCGAGAAGGTCAAGAAGACCCGGAAAGCCGTCACGGTCAGCAACATGAACGCCCACGACCGGCGAATCATTCACCTGGCCCTCCAGAACGATTCAGCCCTGGTGACGAAAAGCCGGGGCGAGGGAGAATACCGCAAGATCGTCATCATGCCGTCCCGGAAGGGCCGCCCCGTCCGGAACGAGGGCTGACACACGGACGGGGCCGCCGTGTCTGAAACCGACACCATTGTCGCCGTTGCCACCCCGCCCGGGGTGGGTGCGATCGGGATCGTACGGCTCAGCGGACCGGACAGCCTGCCCGTGGCGAGACGGCTTTTCAGGCCGTCGACTCCCCGCTTGGAGTGGACCAGCCATCGGATGCTGCACGGCCTCGTGTTTTCCGGTGCGGGAGAATTCCTCGACGAGGTCATGCTCTGCTGGATGCAGGGCCCTCACTCCTTCTCCGGCGAGGACGCGGTTGAAATTTACTGCCACGGGGGCCCCGTCATCCTCCGGTCCGTCCTGTCGGAAGCGGTTCGTGCCGGGGCTCGGCCGGCGGAGCCGGGTGAGTTCACGAAGAGGGCCTTTCTGAACGGCCGCATGGATTTGGCCCAGGCGGAGGCCGTGGCGGACATGATCGCCGCCCGGACCGAAGCAGCCCGGAAAGTCGCCGCTTCCCAGTTGAAGGGGGAACTGTCCCGGCGGATCGACTCCCTCCGGAACGGACTGATGGAAGTACTGGTCCACCTGGAGGCGGAGATCGATTTCAGCGACGAGGACCTGACGCCGGTTCCGCCGGAGGCGCTGGCGGAGCGGGTGATGTCCCTCCGCGACGGGATCGGGGACCTGCTGGATACCTGGAACGAGGGCCGGCTGTACCGGAGCGGAGCCTCCGTGGTCATCGCCGGGCGTTCCAACGTCGGCAAGTCCAGCCTCCTCAACCGGCTCCTGGGGATGGAGCGGGCCATCGTGACCCCCGAGCCGGGAACGACCCGGGACTTCATCGAGGAATGGATCTCTCTGGAGGGGATTCCCGTGAAACTGGCCGATACGGCCGGGATCCGGGACGCGGAAGACCCGGCCGAACAAGAGGGCATCCGTCGCGTCTGGGAAAGGATCTCCGCAGCCGACCGCGTGATTGTGCTCCTGGACGGAAGCGAGGTCCTGACCGCGGAGGACCGCCGGATCGCCGGAGAGGTGGGCAGCCGGAAGGGCTTTCCCGTGATCAACAAGGCGGACCTGACACCCGTCATCGATATGGATGAGGTGGGGGCGCTCTTCGACGGGCAGGCCCCCCTGTGGATTTCAGCGAAACGGGGTGACGGAATTCCGGAACTGATGGAATCCCTTCACCATTTCCTCCTGCGGGGTGGCGGTGCCGCGTCCTTGGATGGGCTCCTGTCGAACGCCCGCCACAAGGCCGCCCTGGAGGGCGCCCAGTACTTTCTCTCCCAGGCCGCATCGGGTCTCGCGGCGGGGTGCACGCCCGAGGTTGCCGCCTGCGATATCCAGGACGCCCTGGACCGGCTGGGGGACATCGTGGGCAGGACAACGGCGGAGCAGGTCCTGGAGCGGATTTTCTCCACGTTCTGCATTGGAAAGTAAAATGGCCCCCCGTGACGGCGGGTGAGGGGAGGTTCAGACGGAGAATTGAGGGAAAGGAGATCCGGAAATGATCCTGGATCGGACACAGAATCGCGAGGAGGACCACGTTCACCTGGAGCTGGACGAGGTTGTTGAATTCATCAGCGGCTCCTATTTGCTGACCGGGGAAGGCCGGATGCCCTTCAAGGGGCGGGAGGTTCTCTATACGGTCGGGGTTGCCATGGTGGACCGGGCGTGCTGCGGGAGCGGAGGATGCCGATTCCTGAACGTTCCCGGATACCTTCTTCGCTGGCAGTACCGGACCGGCGAGGCCGGCTTGCCGGTGAGCCGGGTCGAACCGATACGGGACGAGGCCGAGCGGATGGAGATCCGGAGGCTCCTGGAGCGGGAATTCCCTTATTCCCAAGTAAACTTTTCTTCCTGAAGGCCGCCGCTCATCCCGGCGGCAAATTTGCCGTCCGGCATCCCGGCATCCCGGATGTGACGGATATCCCCCGACGGGACATCCCAATCCCGTCTTCCTTGAAAGAAACAGCGGGGGTGTGTTAGGGTCCGTGACCATGACGAAAGAGGAAAGACCATTGGAGTCCCTTCAAGACACGGCGCGCAACCTGCGCATCCGAATCCTGCGCATGCTCCACGAAGCGAAATCGGGGCACACAGGAGGTTCCCTTTCCGCGGCGGACATCATCACCGCCCTGTACTTCCATGTCATGAGGCACCGTCCGGAAGATCCCGAATGGCCGGGCCGTGACCGTTTCGTCCTTTCCAAGGGGCACGCGGCGCCGGCGCTTTATACCGCCCTTGCCATGGCGGGTTATTTCGATGAGGGCCTTCTGGCTACCCTCCGCAAAGTCCACAGCTGCCTGCAGGGGCATCCGAACGCCCGCTGCACGCCGGGTGTGGACGCCACCTCCGGCTCCCTGGGTCAGGGGCTCTCGGTGGCCAACGGCATTGCCCTGGGGCTGCGCCTCAACGGAAACGAGGCATCCGTGTACGCACTCCTGGGGGACGGCGAGGTGCAGGAGGGGCAGGTCTGGGAGGCCGCCATGACGGCGGCGCACCGGCGCCTCGGAAAGGTGCTGGCGATCATCGACAACAACGGGCTGCAGATCGACGGGTTCGTGAAGGACGTGAAAGGGATAGAGCCGCTGGCCGACAAGTGGCGCTCTTTCGGATGGGAGGTGCGGGTCGTGGACGGCCATGATTTCAGGTCCCTGATCCCCGCCCTGGAATCGGTGAAGGAAAAATCCCCTGTAGACGCACCGACCATGCTGATCGCGCGGACCGTGAAGGGCAAGGGGGTCTCCATCTTTGAGAATCAGGTAAAATATCACGGCGTGGCACCCTCGGACGACGAGCTGGCGCGGGCGCTGCAGGAACTGGGGGCGGCATGACGGAAACCCTGGGCATACGGGAGGCATACGGCGAAGCCCTGGTGGAGCTGGGGCGGGAGAACAGGGACATCGTCGTCCTGGATGCGGACCTTTCCGCCTCCACCATGACGAAGCTCTTCGCCCGGGAGTTCCCGGAGCGTTTCTTCGACATGGGCGTGGCCGAACAGGACATGATGGGAACGGCCGCAGGGCTGGCCCTGGCGGGGAAGACCGCCTTCGCCAGCACCTTTGCCGTCTTCGCCACCGGGCGCGCCTGGGAGCAGATCCGGCAGGCCATCGCGTACCCGCAGATCAATGTCAAGATCGTGGCCAGCCATGGCGGCGTCTCCGTGGGAGAAGACGGGGCGAGCCACCAGATGACGGAAGATCTCGCGCTCATGCGGTCCATGCCGAACATGCGCGTCATCGTGCCCGCCGACGCTCACGAGACGAAGGCAATCCTCCGGCTGGTCGCCGAAACCCCGGGGCCGTTCTATGTGCGGACCTCCCGGATGAAATTTCCGGTAATCTACAAACCCGGTGTGTCGTTCCGGCTCGGCCGGGGGGATATTCTCCGTCCCGGCTCGGACGTGTCGATCATCGCCTGCGGCTACATGGTCCATCCCTCGCTGCAGGCGGCCGATGCGCTCCGGGCGAAGGGAATCGCAGCCCGGGTTGTGAACATGCCGACGCTCAAGCCCATCGACGAGGAGTTGATTCTGGCCTGCGCCCGGGAGACGAAGGGCATCGTGACCGCCGAGGAACATTCCATCATCGGCGGGCTGGGCAGCGCCGTTTGCGAGGTCCTTTCCGAAAACAGGCCGGCGCCGGTCCGGCGCGTCGGAGTGAGGGACCAGTTCTGCTCGTCCGGCAGGGCGGACGATCTGTTCGAGGAGTATGGACTGACGGCCGGGAATATTGTCCGGACCGTGGAGGACATGCTCCGGACCTCATCCTGATTCCCAGGAGCTTTCCCAGTTGTCGGGGATCCAAGAATCCCCTTGATTCTCCCTTTCCGTTGTGGGAAATTCCCATCCTGTCCAAGGGGGAAAACCATGATCGACACCAGCGTTCATCCGTCTGTCCGCCAATGTGTTTTCAGACTCCTTCTCGTTTTTGTCCCTGCCTTTTTCATCTGTCTTGCCCTGTCGGGATGCGCCACCAAGGTCCGGGTGAACATGCTGCAGCCCGCGGCGTACCACCAGGCTTCGTTGACCAAGGCGGTGGCCGTCCTTCCCTTCGGCGGTCCCAACGGTAGTGATTTCGCCGCCGAGATCGAGGGAGTCCTGGCCAGCATCAACATCGACGACCGGCCCTATTTCTCCCTGGTGGACCGCCAGTCCCTCAGCAAGATCATCAGCGAACAGAAATTTTCCCAGAGCGGACTTGTGGATCCGAATACCGCCGCCAAACTGGGCCGTATGGTCGGGGCACAGGGGATCTACACGGGGACGGTGACGGTTTCCGAAGTGAAAGAACGGCGATACCGGGAGCAGCGCCAGGAGTGCCTCGAGCGGGAGGCGAAAAAGAAGGACGCGGGCTTTTTCGACGTGCCCAAGTGCCTGAGATACCGCAACTTCACCGTCAACTGCCTGAAGCGGGACGTGACGTTCGCCGTCACGCCCAAGTTGATTGACGTATCGACGGGTCGCGTTCTTTATTCCCGGAACCTGGGCGGCTCGACCAACTCATCCGGCTGCTCCGACGGAGTACAGCCCAAGGGCGGGGAGGAACTCCTGGAACAGGTGAAGGGGAAGGCGAAAGCCCAGTTCCGCAAGGATGTGGCTCCCTTCTACGTGACCGTGGAGATCGCGCTCATGGACATGACTGACGGAATCGCCACCGCGGAGCCCAAGGACGCCCTGAAGAGGGGGATCGAGTATGCCGGCCGGGGCCGGCTTGACGCGGCCTGCGAGATCTGGGGAGCAGCGCGGATCCAGGCCCCCGCATCGCCGGCCCTGCTGTACAACCTGGGTGTCTGCGCGGAGAGCCGCGGCGATGCCGACGCCGCCCTTTCCCTGTACCGCCAGGCAGACAAGCTGCTCGGCAAGCCCGATGACGACATTACGGCGGCCCTGAACCGGGTATCCGCGGTGATCAAGAACCGGATGAAACTGCAGCAGCAGCTCCACCCGCAGGGGTGAACCGGTCCGTTTGAGAGAGGAAGGAGGCACGTATGCGCAATGTTCGTTGGTGGATGATCGGTTTCTGGATTTTGCTGGTGCTCCCGGGGATGAATACCGATGCTGCCGCCCAGCAGAAATGCGTCACTGCCGACGGGGAAGCGGTCGTCGTAAACAATGACCAGCCCTCGGCTCGCCTGGAGGCGATCGCTCGCGCCAAATGGGCCGCCATTGAAAAAACCGTCGGGGTTGACGTCAAGGCATCGAGTTTCGTGTCCAACTTCACCCTGGTGGAAGACGTCATGAAGACGAAGGTCGGCGGCTCCGTCAAGAGCTTCAAGGTTCTCGGACAGAATCGCCAGGGGGAGACCCTGACAGTTACGATCAACGCCTGCATCGAGCCGGCCAAGGCCCAGGATGCCATCTCGTCCGAACTGGCCCTGAACAACGGCATTGCCCTGTTCATTCCGGCCCGGAAGCCCTCCGCCAGGGGCGGGGACGAATTCGAAGAGACGAACATCCTGTCGGAAAAGCTGATCGGAAAGCTGACGGAGCAGAACTTCAAGGTCATTGACGCGGCGCCTTCCGTTCCCTCCGATGCCGTGGCCATCGAGAGGATGGCGAAGAGCGGAAGCACCATGGCCGTTCGCAGCATGCTCTACAAGTATCTTTCCAATGTCGTCATCGTCGGCAAGATCGATTACACGATCTCGACGAAAAAGGGAGAGGATATCGGCTACGGCCTGTCCATGCCGTTCAACAACGTGACAGTGCGCCTTACCTACCGGATGATGGCGAAGAACAACCGGACGGGGAACATGGAGGTCCTGACGGCCGATGCCGTTTCCGGCCGGGGCCTGGCAAACAATGTTGAGGACGCCGCCGCCCGCGGCATGGAAGACCTGGTGGAGAAGCTGTCTCCGAAGGTGCTCGACACGGCTCACAAGTTCATTCGGGGAAACGTCCGGAAAGTGCGCGTGAAGGTCAACGGCGTCAAGGATCTGGACACGAACATCGAAGTGAAGGGGGCCCTTCAGAACACCGTGTGGGTGACAAGCGTCGATGAGAATGAGATGGGCGAGTTCACCGTCAGCTACCCGGAGAATCCCCTCTATCTGGCCAACAGCCTTCGGCAGAAGGGGGACTTCGCCCTCGTGAATTTCACGCCCTATTCACTGACCTTCAACTATCGTCGATGAAAGGGGGAGAGATGTACGGCCGAGTGGGAAAAGTGCTGATCCTGGCGGTTCTTCTGGCTGGCTGCGTCGCAGGGGGGACGGCGGTTCAGATCGATTCCGCCTCGTTCCTTCCCGACCAGGGATCCAGGGAAATGGTCCCGGAGTGCTGCAGGGCGCTGTACGACACGGCATCGACCCGGGTGGCCATCGCCCCCTTCTCGAACAACACCACCTTTGACTATGCCAAAGAGGTTCAGACCCATGTGGAGGGGACATCGGATCGCCAGGTCCGGGGGGCCGCCGCGGGCAGGGCGACGCGACGCACCGCCGGTGTCGTCTGGGGAACCGACGAGCGCCGGCGTTTCCAGCAGGACACCCGGATGACCCGGCAGGAGATGAACTCGAAACTGAGCGAATCCCTGGAGGACTCCGTCCTGGATCAGATCCGGGGAACCCCTGGAGTCCGCGTCTACACGCGGAAGGAACTGGCCAAGGTGTTCGACGAGATGAAGCTCCAGCAGTCGGGCATGGTGGACCGGTCCACGGCGGTCCAGCTCGGGAAACTGGCCGGGGCCAAGTATATCGTCACCGGATCCTTCAATAACATCGCCCTCTCGTATCGGAGCACCCAGGCCATCCAGAGGGGAGGCCGCGACGTGGGCCGGCGGGCGGCGGATCAGCGCAAGGGAGACGACGCCCTCTGGGCGGCCCTGGCGGGGCATGCCGTGGCGGCCGTTGCCGAGGCCGCGGAAGGCTGGAGTGTGGAGGCGGAGGTCCTGGTCCGGGTCCTGGACGTGGAGAGCGGGGAGGTGATCTTCTCCAAGAGGTTCTCCGGAAAGGAAAGCCTGGGTAAGATCCCGTATCCCGGCTTTGCCGAGGTCGTCGGCGGAGTCAAGAAGGCGGGAACGAAGAATCTGGAGGACCTGCGGCCGGCTCTTTCCAGGAATTTTTCCGCCCGTGGCTACGTCATCCAGACGAAAACCAGCCCTGACCAAAGCCGGCGCATCGCCCTCGTCAGCCTGGGAAGCAAGGCGGGCGTGAAGGAAAACCTGCAGTTGTCCGTCTACGCGTTCTCGGAGGTGGAAGACCCCATGAGCGGCAAGAAGACCTGCGACCAATCCCGGCTGCCGGTCATCCTGCGGATTACCGACCAGATTCAGCAGGACAAGGCCTGGGCGGCCATCGAGGGGGACCCGCAGAGCATACGGCGGGTGAAGGCGGGACAGTTCGTGGAGACGCGGTGATCGGGGCGAACCGGCCCGTTATGCCTCCCGGATGAAGTGGGGCATGCTTTCCGGGAGCTGCAGGATCAGCTCGAAAAAACCGGCGTAAACGCCGTCGCGGTACCATGGGGACTGGAAGATCAATCTTCGGGTCCCCTTTTTTTCAACGGTGTAGACATTCCGCTCCTGTTTTTCCATGATTTCCCGCAGCCTTGTTTTTGCCGGTTCGGGATGGCAGTCCAGGAGGTTCGAGCCGACAAGCGCCTTCCCTCCCTGCGATTCGAATGAGCGGTCCGCCCGGTCGTTCATGTAGAGAATCGTTCCCTTCTCGTCGCAGACCGTCAGGGAAAAGGGCAATCCGCGGAGCCACGGCTCCAATTCATTCAGGAATGCTTCCGGCACTGCGCAAACATCCTTTCCTGCCAGGGTAACGGGTTCACCGGGTGGCTCACCCCGTGCCGTCATCGGTGCCGGGTTGCCAGCGAGCGAACCAGCACGCTTCCTCCGACCGTTTCGAATCGGCCCTGTTTTACCCGATGTTCAACGGCTCACAGCTCGGATGTACAGTGAGGGCAGCGGACCGCCTTGACGGGGATCTCGGTGAAGCACTTCGGGCATTCCTTCACGGTCGCCTCCGCCGGCTCCTCCCGCTTCATCCGGTTCATGCCCCGGATGACGAGAAACACCGAGAAGGCGACAATGAGGAAGCTGATAATGGTGTTGATGAAAAGACCGTAGTTGAGCGTCACCGCGCCGGCCTTTTTCGCGTCCGCGAGAGCCGCGTAGGGGCCCGCCACGGCGCCTTCCTTCAGGATCACGTACAGGTTCGAAAAGTCCACGTTGCCCAGGAGCAGTCCGATGGGGGGCATGATAACGTCGTCCACCATGGATTTCACAATCGTCCCGAAGGCCGCCCCGATGATGATGCCCACGGCCATATCCACCACGTTTCCGCGCATTGCGAACTCTTTGAATTCCTTCAGCATGATTTCCTCCTTGGCATGGATGGGTGCGGGACGGCTAGGATTCCCCTTTCCGGCGCTTCAACAGGTCCGCCCCGGCTCTCCAGGCCTTTCCGGCCTCGGAGCCGACGGTCCAGTAGCGGTTGTCCGGCATGGTCAGGAGCAGCGGATTCATCTTGCGGATGTCCGGTTTTCCGTCCGTCAGGCAGGCGTCCTCGATCCAGGCGGAGACGATCTCGCCGATGAACCAGTCGTTGGTCGGCAGGTCCACGCTCTGGACCAGCCTGCACTCCAGGCAGAGCGGGCAGGCTTCGATCAGGGGGGCAGTCTTCAGGGGTCCGAAGAAGCACTTGAAGATGCCCGATTTGTCGGCCTTGCTCCCCGACACAAGGCCGCAGTAATCCGTTTCCTCCATCATGTCGGCGGACGGGAAATTCACGCTGAAGGTCCCGTTTTCATGGATTCCTTTTGACGAGTGGTGTCCCCGGCTGACGCCGATGCCGATCCAGGGGGGATCCGCATTCACCCGGGACACCCAGCCGAGCGGCATGAAATTGATTTTTCCCTCCACCATCGTCCCCAGCAGGGTGACGGGATTCGGGTACACGTAGACGTTGGTTCCGATGGATAGCTTTCCCATGACCTGTCCCTCCCTGGGATTTCCGTGCTTGGGATTCCGGATTGGTCGGTGATGTTGCAATTATCCGGGAAATCCGTTAGAAGTCAAGAAATACCATGATCTTACCGGGTGATCCCCGCTGATGGAGAGCCTTTGTCCGATCTTGTCCTTCGAACCGTCAACCTGACCAAGCGCTACGGGAACCGCCTCGCCGTGAACGGCTTGAGCATCGAGGTCCGCCGGGGCGATGTCTTCGGGTTCCTGGGGCCAAACGGGGCCGGCAAGAGCACGGCCATCCGGATGATCCTCCGCCTTGTCTTTCCGACAGAGGGAGACGTGGAGCTGTTCGGCCGCTCTCTTCGGCGGGACGGCCATCGGGTCCTCAACCGGGTGGGCGCCATTGTCGAGAAGCCAGCCTTCTACGGCCACCTGTCGGCCTACCGGAACCTCGAGATCTTAGGAGGGCTGAGGCGGCGTACACCCCGTGCCCGCATCCTTGAGGGACTGGAGCGGGTTGGCCTGCTGGACCGGGCGGATGACCGGGTGAAGACCTTCTCCCACGGCATGAACCAGCGCCTCGGGCTGGCCCTGGCCCTGCTTTCCGAGCCCGAGCTGATCATCCTCGACGAGCCCACGACGGGGCTGGATCCGCAGGGTGTGAAGGACGTCCGCGACCTGATCCGGGAACTGGCCCGGGAACGGGGGATGACGGTCTTTCTTTCCTCCCATCTCCTCCACGAGGTGGAGATAACGGCCACGCGCATGGCCGTCATCCACCAGGGGCTTCTCAGGGTCGAAGGCGCCGTCCGGGAGCTGCTGGGAGAGGGCGAGGCGGTGGTGACGGTGCGCACGGACCGGCCGGAGGAGGCAGCCTGCTGGATCGAGGCCCGGGGCGGCTATCCGCTGCCGGAGCGGCGGAGCGACGGATTCATCCTGAAGATGGACCTCCGGAGGGTCCAGGAGTTGAACCGTGATCTGGTCCAGGCGGGCTTCCAGGTCCAGGCCCTGATTCCGGAGCGCTCCCTGGAGACGTACTTCCTGAACCTGGTGGGGGATTGAACCGTGGGGCGGCTGGTCTGGTTCGAAGCGGTCAAGACCTTCACGAAACTCAGGACCTATATCGGGTTCCTGGCTTTCGGTGTTCTTGTTCCCCTGGTCGTAGCCGGTCTCCGCATGGGCGGCCAGAGGGCCTTCGAGCGGAACCTCCTGGCCCCTCTCGAGCAGGACTTCATCATCGGCGGCAACGTCCTCAACGGCTGGTTCTTCGGATTCTTCTTCCTGGGCGCCCTGTGGGTCCATGTGCCCATCGTCCTGACCCTGGTGGCGGGAGACCAGATCGCCGGAGAGGGGAACGCCGGCACCTTCCGGTTCCTCCTGACCCGCGCCGTGTCGCGGACACGGATCATCACCGCGAAGTTCCTGGTCACCCTCCTGTATACGGCTCTGATGGTCCTGTTCATCGGTGTCCTGACCCTGGGGCTTTCCCTGGCCGTCTTCGGCGGGGGGGATCTCCTGGTGGTGAAGCGGGGGATCACGGTCCTTCCGGAGGCGGTCCTGCCTTTTCATTTCCTTCTGGCCTGGGGGCTCGCCATCCTGAGCATGTTCGTCGTGTCCGCCCTGTGTTTCCTCTTTTCCGCCTTCACGGACAATTCCATCGGCCCCATCGTGGCCACCATGGCGGTCATCATCATCAGCCTCATCATCATCACGCTTCCCTTCGATCTGTTCCAGGCCATCCGGCCCTGGCTCTTCGTGAACTACTTCGACACCTGGCAGAAGGTCTTCGCCGATCCCGTTCCCTGGGACGAGATCTTAAGGAACATCTGGATCCTTCTGGGCTTCACGGCTCTCTTTTTCTTTGCGACCCTCGCCTGGTTCAACCGCAAGGACATCCTGTCATGAGAAACCGCCGATCCGCTCTGATCCGCCTTGCCGGTACGATCCTGCTGGCGACCCTTCTGGGGACGGGAGCGGCGGTGCCGCTGCCTGCCGGGGCTGCCGGACCGGATCCGGTCCTGACCCTGACGGAGGTGCTCCGCCCCTACGAGGGCATCCGGGATTATTCGGTGCGGATCCAGGCGAAGGTCCGGATTCCCGATTTCCGGGTCCCCGACTTTGCCGGCACGGTATACTTCAAGCGTCCCGACCGCTTTCACCTGGAGACGAAGAACTTCGCCCCCCTGCCCCGGGAGGCCGCTCTCTTCGACCCGGCCCGCTTCCGGCCGGAGAAAAACCGCGTCGCCTGGCTGGGGGGGGACGCGGTGGACGGTGTTCCGGCGGATGTCTTCCGCGTGGAGCCCTTGGCGGAGAAGGGGAAGGTTCGATCGTACCGCGTCTGGATCGGTGGGAGCCCGAAACGGATCTTTCAGGTGGAGAGCCTCTCCGTCCAGGGGGGGAAAGCCCGTGCCCGGATCCGCTATGCCCATGTCCGGCAGGGAGGAGAAGGACTTTGGCTGCCGAAGCAGGTGGATGTCCACCTGACCTTCCCGGAGCGGGGCGTCCGCGCACCCGACAACCCCTTCTACAGCCAGGAAAGCCCCGTCTCCCGGGGCATGGCCCGCCTGGAGAACATGCCCGCCGAGGGATCGGTGGCGATCAGCTACTCCGGCTGGACCTGGAACACGGGCCTGGACGACGCGCTGTTCCGGAAAAAATGACCATATCCGGGCGACCGGGTTGAAGCGGGGGGCGAGGACTCCCCGGGTCCGATCCCGGAAACAATCTGGTATTCCATCACGGCAAGGACAAGGAGGATCGCATGAAGAGAGTGTGGCTGGTCGTAGCGGCATGGGTGGTTTTCTGCACGGGCGCGGCCCTGGCGGCAGATCAGATGATCATCACGTTTCAGGACGGCAGGACGCAGAGCATCGACACCGGCACCATCCTCCGGATCGAATTCCAGTCGGCCGGAACGTCTGCATCAACCCCTCCCGCGGCGACGGGCTGCTGGACGGGCCGATTCCGGGGCACCGACATCAGCGGCTATGCCATGGACATCAACCTGAGAGAAATGGACGGCCGGGTGGAGGGAGGATACGCTTACTATCACCGGGCCCAGCAAAAACAGGTAACGGCGGTGATCTCGGATGCCGTTGTGACGGGTCGCGTTCTCCGGGGAACCTGGAGGCAGGTGACGGGCATCCCCGCGGAGGGTCGCTTCGAATGGACGTGGCTGCCGGGGGGAGAATGCCAGGCCTTTGAGGGCAGCTTCGACGGGACCCGCTACTGGCGGCGGATGACGCGCCAATAGGCGGGTGAAGGGAGGGCTGACCGCGGGAGTGTCGACGGGCGGCGGGCAGGCGGGGACGTGCGATATCTGTGCCGGCTGGGCCGGCCAGCCGGCTTCGGTCACGGACATGAGGAAGAGAGATGGCAACCGGACATTCTCACGCCCATTCCCACTTCGGAGACCTGTCCTCCCGGACGTCTTCCCGCCTGTTTCTCTCTCTTTGCATCACGCTGGCGTTCGTGGTCGTCGAGGTGCTGGCGGGGCTCTGGGCAAACAGCCTGGCACTCCTGTCGGACGCCGGGCACAACCTGACGGACGCCGTTGCCCTGGGACTGAGCTGGTACGCCGTCCAGTTGAGCAACCGGCCCGCCCACGCGGGCAAGACCTTCGGCTACCACAGGGCGGGAATCCTCGTCGCCCTGTTCAACTCCACCACCCTGGCCATCATCGCCCTGGGCATTTTCTATGAGGCCTGGCACCGCTTCCTGTCGCCGCCGCCTGTACAGGCGGGCATCCTGATCGCGGTCGGGGCGGCGGCCTTCCTGGTCAATGCCGGGACAGCCTGGCTGGTCCGGGAGGGCAGCGAGCATGACCTGAACCTGAAGAGTGCATTTCTTCACCTGATGGGCGATGTTTTTTCGACACTCGGGGCGGTGCTGGCGGGCGTCGCCATCATCTTTACGGGCCTGAACTGGCTGGATCCCCTGGCGAGCGTGCTGATCGGTGCGCTGATCCTGTGGAGTGCCTGGAGCATTCTACGCGACGTCCTGGACATCCTCCTGGAGGCCACTCCCCGGGACATCGACATGGATGAGATGGTCGCCGACCTGCTTACGGTCTCCGGCGTACGCGGTGTCCATGACCTGCACGTCTGGAGCATCACGCAGGGCATGCGGGCCCTTTCGGCGCACATCGTGACGGACGACATCTCCATCCGCGACGGGGCGGCCATCCAGCGGGCGATCCGGGAGATGACCGGCCGCAGGTACGGCATCGCCCACGTGACGCTGCAGATGGAGTGTGAAGGCTGCGAACCCGACCGGCTCTTCTGCGACCTGAACGGGCTGCATCATGCCTGCCGGGAGGCAGGCGGGGAAGCAGGGGAAATGCCGGGAACCGGGCATTGACAAAGGCTCCGGCGGGACGGCCTCCGGGCGGGATCAGCGGATGCGGACGGGATGAGGAACGGCGGGCGGCGGCCGGACGGGTCCGGAGACGCAGCGGTTGTAGATGGAGCGGACGACGTCTTCCCCCAGGGACTTCAATTCATTGGCATGGAAGCCCACGGGATTGCGCTTCCGGTAGTCCCTGGCGGGGTAGTCTTCCAGGACTCTCCTGCGGTTCAGCACCAGGATCTCCCTTCCTCCCTGCCGTCGGATCTCCAGCAGGTAGCGGTTCCGGGAGCAGTACTTCAGGAACCGGCGCACCTTTGCCAGGAGCCGTCTGTGATCCAGCAGGTCCGAATCGAGATGGGGCAGGATGCGCGCCTTCACCCGCTCGTGGATGTCCCGGACGATCTCCTCCAGTGCCGCCAGGAACCGCTCCTTTTCCACGGTGACCGTCTCGGCGGCTTCGTCCTGGATCTCCGCCAGGCGCGTCAGGTAATAGGCCGCGATCTGGCTGAAGGTGATCGTGTGGAGATGCTGGAGGGTGTCGAAGAGGAGGCTGTTGAATTCCTCTTTTGGTTTTCGGGCGAAGAAAGGTGGGCCCACCCGGATGAATACGTCCTTGGAACCCTGGACGAGGCGGTCCACCTTCACGTTGATCGGCAGGATATAGACCTTTTCCCGGGCGCTCTCGAAGGCGCCCTCCACCACTTGGAAGGCGGCACTCCGGATCTTCTTGAGTCCCCCGAATCCCCAGGTCGTTCCCTCCGGGAAAATCAGCGTGGACAATCCCCGGGAGGCGGACTCACGGAACTTCCCGACCTGTTCGTCGATGGCCTGGTACAGGGCCTGCCGCTTCACGTCGAGGTGTTCGATGAAGGGCCGCTCGATGGATGTCAGTTGCATCGTCCGGAAAACGGCCAGGGGAATTCCGGTCCGGTCCAGGAGCAGGAGGATGGAACGCAGAAATCGGTTCCCCTGGGCGAAGTTCGTGGAGAGGTAGTGTCCGCCGAGGAAATCGTTCTTGGCCATGATCAGGAAGTCGGGTTTGGGGTGCAGGGCGTAGTACACCCGCGAGAGGGAAGGGATTTCGTAATAGCTGTCGTGGGTAACGGTAATCAGGGCCGGGGTCGGGATCTCCCGGAGATTCTCCTTCCCGTTCAGGTGCGGCCTCTGGCGCATGATCCGCGAGGCCAGGAAGAAGGCGAAGATGACGAGATTGTAGAAAATCCCCCTGTGTTTGCTGGACATGGTTCCTGTTGCCGGAAGACCCGCCTGCATTCCGGTGTCGGCGGTCCGGCCCGGCGTCAGCCCTTCTCCATTCCCTCGATGAAAGCCAGGACGTTCTGCCCCAGCACGCCGTGGTTGTATCCGCCCTCGAGAATTCCGAAGCAGCCGCCCCCGTGCTCCCGGGCCGCCCGGCGTACCATTTTCCCCATGTTCCGGTAATCTTCCGTGGCCAGCAGCCCGCCCCAGTCCTCGAGATGGTTGTCGAACCCGGCGGAGACTCCGATGAGGTCCACTTTTTCGGAGAAGAGCTTCTGTTCGACTTCCCGGAGGTATTTCGTCCGCTCCGCCGCGGAGGGGTTATGGATCGTCACGTAGCCGCGGCCGCCTAAAATGTTCACCGTGCCATCGCCGAAGTGGAGATCGAAGTCCAGGATGTGGGCCTTTTCGATGAGCCCCTCGCGCTTGAGCTTCTCCATGGCGATGGCCATGTTGTTGA
>CAZXMK010000031.1:0-16552 GCA_964641935.1 uncultured Syntrophaceae bacterium | reverse complement strand
CGATCAAGATCGGCGACACGATCCGCTGCGAGGCCGTGGTGACGGAGCTCAAGGCAAAGGACGAGAAGACGGGGGTTCTCCGTTACGAGGCGAGCATCAAGAACCAGCGCGACGAGACGTGCCTGGTCTTTCATCCCGGATTCCTGGTGGGCCGCCGGAGGGCGTAGCGGGCGGCCGGGGCCCGGGAACTTCCGGGACGGCGGCCTCCTGCAGCGCCGCCGGCCCGGGGAGCGGGACAGCATGGATGGCGCGTTTCCGAGAGGGCCGCGCCGCGGAAGGGGTTTTCCCATCGAATCGAGGAGTACGTCAACTGTTCGAAATTCCATGAAGGCAAGGAGAAATCGGAAATGACGGGCTGAACGCATCACAAGCAAAGGAGGGGACAAATGGACGAGCGGATTGCGCAGAACATGATGCGGCGCGTGGCGTACGGGGACTGCCTGAGGCGGACGGCGCTCCGGTATCCGAAACGGGAAGCCGTCGTGGACGGCGAGAGGCGTATCTCATTCCGTGATCTGGACGGCATGGCCAACCGGTTTGCCAATGCCCTCAAGGGCAGGGGCTTCCGGAAGGGCACGAAAATCGCGTTCATCTCCCTCAACGCCCTGGAGCACTTCGTAGCGTTCTACGGGACGGCGAAGGCGGGCATGGTCTTTGTCCCCATCAATCCCCTCTTCAAGACGGACGAGCTTGCCTTTGCGCTGAACCACGCGGACTGCGAGGTCGTGGTCTTCAACGGAATGCTCTACGGCGGGTTCAAGGACGCCTTCGCCCAGGCAGAAAAGGCGAAGCTCTTCATTGCCTTCAATCCCCCCCCGGGTGACTTCCTCACCTTCGACGCCTTCCTGGAGGAGGGATCGGACAGGGAGCCGGAGACCTTCATCGAGGCGGACGACGACCTCCTGGTCCTGTTCACCGGCGGCACCACCAGCTATCCCAAGGCGGCCGTGCTGTCGCATCTCAACCTGTTCGTCTGCACGAACGGGATCCTCATCGACATCCCCTTCACCCACCGGGACAAGCTGTTCATGGTGATGCCGCTGTTCCACGTGGGGGCGTTCATCATCACGAGCCTCGTCAACTTCGTCGGCGGGGCGGTGCACGTCTACATGCTGCCGGATCTGAAGCAGGTCCTCGTGAACGTGGAGAAGGAGAAGATCACGTGCACCCTCCTCATCTCGCCCCTGTGGAGGCAGCTCATCGACCACCCTGACTTCGGAAAGCACGACCTCTCTTCGCTCCGGCTCTGCGTCTACTTCACGGCGGTCATGCCGGAGGACCTCCTGAAGCAGGTGATGGAGAAGGTCTGCCCCAACCTCTGCCTGTGCTTCGGCCAGACGGAGATGTCCCCGTCCACGACCTGCTTCAAGCCGGAAGACCAGCTCCGCAAGATGAAGTCCCTGGGGAACTCGACGGTGAACGTCGAAATCGCCATCATGGACGAATTGGGAAACCTTCTGCCCACGGGCGAGGCGGGGGAGATCGTCTACCGCAGCCCGCAGGTCATGAAGGGGTACTACAAGCAGGAGGAGGAGAGCAGGCAGGTCTTCGCCCACGGCTGGTTCCACAGCGGCGACGTAGGGTATCTCGACGAGGAGAACTACTTGTATTTCCTGGACCGAAAGAAGGACATGATCAAGACGGGCGGGGAAAACGTGGCCTCCCTCGAGGTGGAGAAGACGATCTACCAGGATCCTCGGGTCCAGGAGGTGCACGTCATCGGCCTGCCCCACGAGCGCTGGATGGAGGCGATCACCGCCTTCGTCATCCTCAAGCCGGGGCAGACGGCGGAGGAGAAGGAGATCATCGCCCTGTGCAAGGAAAAGATGGTGGGGTTCAAGGTGCCCAAGCGGGTCGTCTTCGTGCCGGACCTGCCGCGGTCGGCCGTGGGGAAGGCCCTGAAGCGGATGATCCGGGAGCAGTACCTCGACCTCTACAAGGGAGAGCGGTGAGCCGCCGACACAGCGACAGGAGGAGCCATGCCGAAAAATTTCTCCAGGTGGCCCCGGGGCGTGTCGAAGACGCTGGCGTATCCCGACGTGCCCCTGTTTCAGATCGTCCGATCCTCCGCCAGGCTCTGGCCGGAGCGCAATGCGATCATCTTTGCCGGGTTGGAGCTGACCTTCCGGGAGCTCGACCAGCTCTCCGACCGGTTCGCCGCGGCGCTGTTCGAACTGGGGGTGCGCAAGGGCGACCGGGTCGCCATCCACCTGCCCAACTGTCCCCAGTTCGCCGTTGCCTATTATGGGCTCCTCAAGGCGGGGGCCGTCTTCGTTCCCATCAGCCCGCTCCTTGCCGAAGAGGAGTTCGTCTTCCAGCTCAACGATTCCGGAGCCGGGATCTACATCGGCCTGGACCTGCTTTACGGGATGCCCCGGAAGGCCCTGCCGGAGACGCCGGTCCGGCACGTCATCCTGGCAAGTCTGGCGGACTGCTACGCCCCGCTGGTCGCACCCGCCAAGATGCTCCGGAAAAGCCCGTTCCCGGAGCCGGTCCTCGATTTTACCGAGCTTCTCTCGAAGCACCCCCCCGAGGCGCCGGATATCGGGTTCTCCCCGAGAGAGGACCTGGCGCACATCTCCTACACGGGGGGCACCACGGGGACGCCAAAGGGGGTCATGGTGACGCATTTCAACGGCATCGTGGCCTCCTGCCAGCTCTGCTACTGGTTCCTGGGCGGAGACGTGGATTACCGGGACGGCGTGTTCGGAGTAAAGCGAACGGACGGCGACCGGGAGGAGGATCACATCATCCGGCGGGGCCGGGAAATGAGCCTGGTCATTCCGCCCTGGTTCCATGCCATGGGCGCTTTCGCCTTCCTCAACATGCAGCTTCTCGCCGGCTGCACGCTGATCGTCCAGCCCCGGTTCGACGCGGCGGATTTCCTGACCGCCATCCCGAAATACGGGATCTCCATCTTCGGCGGCGCCCCGCAGATTTTTTACCCGCTGGTGGAGCACCCGTTCTTCCCGGAAACCGACATGTCCGGCGTCCGGCTCATCGCCTCGGGGGCCGCGCCCATCTCCCACGACCTGCTCCGGACGCTCACCGAGACCATGGAGGGCGTCGTCTGCGAGGCCTACGGGATGACGGAGGTGACCGTCGGCTGCGCCTTCACGCCGGCGGAGAAGGAGGCTCTGCGCATCGGTTCGGTCGGCCTTCCCATTCAGGACACGGAGATCCGGATCGTGGACCCCGCGGATGCCTCGAAAGAGATGCCCGTGGGCAAGATCGGGGAGATCTGCGTGAAAGGTCCCCAGGTCATGAAGGGGTACTGGAACCAGCCGGAGGAGACGAAACTGGTCCTGGACGGGGAGGGATGGCTCCTGACGGGGGACATCGGCCGGTTCGACGAAGACGGGTACCTGTACATCGTCGACCGGAAGAAGGACATGCTCATCTACAAGGGCTACAACATCTATCCGCGCGACCTGGAAAAGGTCCTGAACCGGCATCCCGCCGTCGTGCAGTCCGCCGTGGTCGGCAAGCGGGACGACCGGCACGGGGAGCTGCCGGTGGCGTTCGTGCAGGCCGCTCCCGGGAGCGCCGTCACGGCGGGAGAGTTGATGGAGTTCACCAACACGCAACTGGCAAAATACAAGAAAGTACGATGGGTTGAAATCGTGGAGCAGCTGCCGGCGAGCGCCGCCGGGAAGATTCTGCGGCGCGAGCTCAGGGACCGGGCCCAGGCCCTCGCCGTCACGGTCTGAGGGGCGGGCCGGCGGGATCATCGGGACGCATTTGGAAGGAGGACGCAGATCGACAGTTAGACAGAAGATCGCCGTGCGGATCACGGGAGATATCGTCCTGTAGCACCGTTGACACAACATCAGGCACCGGAAAAGGAGGCTGTGATGCAGGAGAAGACGGTTCTCATGAGCAGGCAGGGGGAAATCTGCACCATCACGATCAACAGGCCCTCGGTCAGGAACGCCTGGACCCGCGAATTTGCGGGTGAGTTGGCGGAGGCCTTCCGGCTGGCCGGGAAGGAGAAAAGCAACCGGGTGGTTGTCCTGGAAGGGGAGGGACGGGACTTCTCCTCCGGGGCGGACATCGCCCTCTTCAAGGCGGAGTATCCCCCCTCGGTCTGGCTGGACGGGATGAGGGACCTGAAGGAGCTGATCCTGGTCATGCGGCGGATCCCGCAACCGGTGATCGCCAAGGTCCGGGGGGTGGCCATCGGCGGCGGCATCAACCTGGCCCTGGCGGCGGATTTCGTCGTGGCCGCCGAGACGGCCCGGTTCTGTGAGAACTTCTCGAACATCGGGATCGTCGTCGACGCGGGGGGCAACTATTTTCTGCCGCGCCTCGTGGGGCTCGTCAAGGCCCGGGAACTGGCCATGCTCGGAGACGTCATCGACGGGAAGACGGCCGCCGCCATGGGCCTGATCCACAAGGCCGTGCCCGACGGGGAGCTCGACGCCGCCGTGGCGGCCCTGGCGGCCCGGCTGGCGGGGAAATCGCCGGAGGCCATGGCCCTGATCAAGGAGGCCCTGGACGCGAGTTTCGAGACGTCGCTGCCGTCGACCCTGGAGTGGGAGGCGGCTCACCAGGCGGTCATGACGCAGACGGAGACGCTGAAGACGGCGGCCAGGCTGTTTCTTCAGTCCCGCGGGAAGGGATGAATCATGAATGTTTCGTTTTCCGAGGAGGAAATCCGGTTTCGCAACGATGTGGACGCCTTTGTCCGGCGGGAGATCCCGCCGGACTGGGACGGGTGCGCCTTTTACTGGCCGGCGGCCTACGGTGCCATCGCCATGTTCGAGGAGGAGCACCAGGCCTTCTGCCGCTCCTTCCTCCGCAAACTGGGGGAGCGGGGCTGGTTGAGCCTGGGGTGGCCCGGGGCCTGCGGCGGCGCTGGCTCGTGGAGGAAGCAGGCCATCGCCGACGATGTCATCAGCTCCCACCGGGCGCCCTCCGGCAGCATCGCCACCGTTATCGGCGGTCCCACGATCATCTTCGTCGGCTCGGAGGAGATGAAACGGGAGTTCCTGCCGCCCATCGCCCGGGGGGAGATCAATTTCTGGCTGGGCTACAGCGAGCCCAACGCCGGATCGGACCTGGCCTCGCTGAAGACGACCGCCATCGCCGACGGGGACGATTTCATCATCAACGGCCAGAAGATCTGGAGCAGCGGCGCCCACGTCTCCGACTATGCGTGGCTTCTGGCAAAGACCGACCCCGCGGCGGGCGGGCACCGGGGGGCGACACTCTTCCTGGTGGACAACAGGCTGCCGGGCATCACCATCCGTCCCATCGAGAACATTGTCGGCTTCCATTCCTTCAACGAAGTCTTTTTCGACGACGTCCGCGTGCCGGGGCGCTTCGTGGTCGGCGGGATCAACCGGGGGTTCTACAACGTCATGGTGGCCCTCCAGTTCGAGCGGCTCGTCGTGGGGATCGGCGCCTTCCGGCGGACGCTGGACGACCTGATCGGCTACATGAAGGAGAAGTATGCCCGGAAGAAGAAATGCGCATCGCATGTTGTGGCCAGGGACGCCCTGGCCTCCATGGCGATCGACATCGAGGTCCTGTACGGCCTCTACTGGCAGAACGTCTGGATGATGGACCAGGGGCGGGTTCCGGAACTGGAGGCCTCGGCCATGAAGCTCTTCAGCACGGAGCTGAGCCGGAAGCTGGCCGGCGTGGCCGTGGACATTCTCGGCCTGTCCGCACAGCTGGACAGGGGGTCCCTGTACGCCCCCCTGCAGGGGCGCGTTCCGGCGGGCTACCTGGATGCCGTGTCGGGTCCCATCGGGGCTGGGACGTCGGAGATCCAGCGCGGCATCATCGCCACCCGGGGGCTGGGATTGCCCAGGGCCTGAGGGCCCGCGCAGGGGAAAGATACATGATTCATCAACAAACGCGAAGGAGAGGAGCCGATGTATTTCGACGAGACCCATGAGGCGTTCCGGGCGTCCGTCCGGAGATTCATAGACCGGGAGATCAATCCCCGCATGGACGTCTGGGAAGAGGAGGGCGTGCCGCTCCACGACCTGTTCGGGAAGATGGGGGAACTCGGATTCCTGGGGATCCGCTACGATCCCCGCCACGGCGGGCAGGGCCTGGACTACTGGTACGAGACCGTGTTCATCGAGGAGCTCGGCCACGTCCACGGGTGGGGCGTTCCGACGGCGATCATGGTCCAGACGAACATGGCGACGCCGGCCATCGACATGTTCGGGAGCGAATCCCTGAAGGAGCGGTACCTGGCCCCGGCCATTGCCGGCAAGCTTGTGGCGGCCATCGCCGTCACGGAGCCCGGTGCGGGCTCCGACGTGGCGGCCCTGAAGACCCGGGCGGTCCGCGACGGCGACTCTTACGTCCTGAACGGCTCGAAGACGTTCATCACGAACGGCTGCCAGGCCGACTTCCTGACCCTCCTCGCACGGACCGCCGACGGGCCGGGGCACCACTGCTACGGCCTGTTCGTCGTTCCCACGGACCTGCCCGGCTTCAGCGTCAGCAAGCGCCTGGACAAGGTGGGCCTCCGGAGCAGCGACACGGCGGAGCTGTTCTTCGACAATCTCCGGATCCCTGTTCAGAACCTCATCGGGAAGGAAGGGGAGGGCTTCATCTACCAGATGATGCAGTTCCAGCACGAGCGCTTCACGGTTCTCCCCATGACGTACATTGCGTGCCGGGACATGATCGACATGACCGTCGCCTACATCCGGGAGCGGATCGTCTTCGGGAAGCCCCTGATCACCAAGCAGGTCCTCCGGCACCGCCTGGTGGAATGGCTGGCCGAGATCGAGAGCCTCCGCCACCTGACCTACCACATCGTCCGGATGAAAATGGCCGGGAAGGACGTTACCAAGGAAATCTCCATGGGGAAACTCCTGGCGGGCCCGCTTCTGAACAGGGTATCATCCGGTTGCCTGCAGATGTTCGGCGGGATGGGGTTCATGAACGAGACACTGATTTCGCGCCATTTCCGGGATACCCGGGTCATGTCGATCGCCGGCGGGGCGGACGAGGTGATGAAGGACATCATCGCCCGCCAGGAGGGATTCTGAAACCATGACAAAGATCCTGGCTATCAACGGCAGCCCGCGGGCCAGGCGGGGAAACACGGACAAGATTCTGCAACCCTTTCTGGAGGGCGCCGCCGGGGCGGGCGCCGCTGCGGAGACCCTCTATCTGAAGGAACTCCGGATTCAGGAATGCCGGGGCTGCTATGCCTGCCACATGGTCACGCCGGGCCGGTGCGTCCTGAAGGACGACATGGCCGGGGTCACGGAGAAGATGCTGGAAGCAGAGGTCCTCGTCTTTGCTTCCCCCCTGTATGTCTTCTCCGTCAGCGCGCTGCTCAAGGCGCTCCTGGACCGGATGATCGTTTTCGGCAGCCTGGATCTGGAGGTGGTCGACGGGGTCGTGGTCCACCCCCCGCGCTGGCCGGAGAAGAAATGGACCTGGGTGATCGTTTCCAATGCCGGCTTCCCGGAACGGGATCACTTCGCCCCCCTGGAGGACCTTTTCCGGCGGTTCGCCCGGGCCATCGGCGGGGGGACCCAGGTGACCATCGGCGGGATGATTCTCAAGGGAATGGGCGAGATGTTCTCCGTTCCCGCCCTCTTGCCGAACTACGAATGGTTCTTCGATGCCTGCCGGCAGGCGGGGCGGGAGGTCGTCCGGGACGGATCCATCGCGGAGGCGACGCAGGAAATCCTGGACCGGCCTCTCGTGGACATCAGCATGGAGGAGTTTGCCGCCATGAGCAACGCCTTTATCGAAATGGCCGTGAAGAAGGCCCGGAGACAAAAAAAAGAAGCGGCGTCGGAACGAGGAGGATGATCCATGGATTTTTCCCTGACGGAGGAGCAGGCCCTTCTGCAGAAGACGGCTCACGACTTTCTGGCGAAGTCGCTGTCCCGGGAAACGGTGAAGCGGATGGAAGAGAGCGAGACCGGGCATGACCTCGACCTATGGAAGAAAATGGCCTCCCTCGGGTGGCTGGGGCTTCCCTTTCCCGAGGAGTACGGCGGCAGCGGCGGCGGCCTCATCGACCTGACGGTCCTCCTGGAGGAGATGGGGTACCGCACCTGCCCGGGGCCGTTCTTCTCCACAGTCGTCCTGGGCGGCCTGCCGATCCTGGCCTTTGGAACCGAAGAGCAGAAACGCGAGAGCCTCCCCGCCATTGCCGCGGGGAAGCGGGTCATGACCTTTGCCCTGGCGGAGAAGGACGGCGGCTGGGATGCCTGCGACATCCGCGTCCGTGCCGTTCCGTTCGGAGAGGCGTGGCGAATCAACGGGGCGAAACGGCATGTCACGGATGCCCATCTGGCCGACGGGTTTCTCTGTGCGGTCCGGACGGGGAAACCGGCCAAGTCCCGGGTCGGGATCACGGTTTTTCTGGTCGACGGAAGGACCCGCGGCATCCGGATAAGGGACATGAAGGCGGCGACAGGGGATCGACAAAGTGAGGTCCGCTTTTACCGGGTGCCGGCCCGGAGGGAGCAGATCGTCGGCGGTTTTGATGCCGGTGCGGCGGTGGTCCGGGACACGCTCGAAAAGGCGGCTGTGGCGAAGTGCGCGGAGATGATCGGCGGGGCGAGGGCCGTCCTCGACATGGCCCTGGCCTATGCCAGGGAGCGGGTCCAGTTCGGCCGGCCCATCGGCAGCTTCCAGGCGGTGCAGCATCATTTCGCCGACATGTGGACCGACATCCACGGGTCCCGGTACCTGTATCGGAAAGCGGCCCTCGAAATCGACGGCGGCGCCCCGGCGGCGCAAGCCGCCGCCATGGCCAAGGCAAGGACGGGCGAGACGTATCGCCGCGTCACGGCCCTGGGCCACCAGATCTTCGGCGCCATCGGCTTCACCATGGAGCACGAGATGCACCGCTACCACCGCCGTGCCCTGGGGGGCGACGTGACATTCGGGGGCGGGGCGTTTCACCGGGACCGGGTAGCCGAATCGATGGGGCTGTAGAGTGACGAAGGCGGCCATGGCGGCCCTCCTTCGCGGGATCCCTGCCTCCCGGTTCTATTTCCCGAAGACCGTCTTCAGGATGTCCGTCACCCGGGCGGCGGGGTCGGTCCGGATCTTCTTCTCCTCGCTTCCGATCATGAGGAAGAGGCCGTCCAGGGCCTTGCCGGTCACGTAGTGGTCGAGGTCGATGGACTCCTTCGGCACCAGCGGCAGGGATTCAACGGGGGCCATCATGTCCTTGTAGGCCTTCGTCACGCCGACCTTGTTCATATTGGCGGCGACCGCGGGTTTGAACTCGGCGTAGAGCTTCTCCGACGTCCTGGCCCTGAAATAGTCCGTCGCCGCCGTGTCGCCTCCCTGGAGGATCTTCCGGGCATCTTCGAAGGACATGTCCCGGATGGCGTCTGCGAAAAGATCCGCGGCCTTCGGGGCCGCCGCCTCGGCCGCCCGGTTCATGCTGAGGGTGAAACGGTCCACCTGCTTCCGGAAGCCCAGCCGGGAGGCCATGTCGGCGGCCGTCCGGACCTTTTCGGGAAGCAGGATCTTCACCATCTCGTTGCCGAAATAGCCGTCCTGCTTCGACAGGGCGTTCACGGCGTTCTTCGTGCCGACGGCCAGGGCCTCCTTCAGGCCGGCGATGGTCGTCTTCCGGTCCGGACCGGACTGGGATGCCCCGCTCTTCACCTCGGGAATCCTGTCCAGGAGATCGTCCAGGATGCCGGCCCCGGCCGGAGCCGCAATGCCCATTGCCCCGAGGAAAGCCAAAACCCATAGTATTCTTCTCATCGTGAGTCCTCCCGTACAGGATTCATCCTGTTCAGATCTCCGGGGTGAGTTCTTGTCTCTTCGCGCATCCGGGCGGCTCTCCGCTCACAGGTGATAATGTCCCTCTGCTTCCGGCTGGAAAAGGACGGACGTGATCCGGTAGGTGCGGTGCTTTCCCGAGGGGAGCGGCCACTCGATCTCGTCCCCGATCCGGAGACCGATCAGGGCCGCACCCACCGGGGCCAGGATCGAGACCTTTCCCTTCTCCAGGTTCGCATCGGAAGGGTACACCAGGGTGACATCGGATTCTTTCCCCGTTTCCAGCTCCATGAAGGTAATGCGCGAATTCATGGTCACGACGTCCGGGGGAATCGCCTCGGATGAAACGATGGTTGCGCGTTCCAGCTCGTCCGCCAGCGCCTTGATGTTCGGGGAGTGCTGAACCCGGGCCAGGATCTGTTCCAGGCGTTCCAGGTCCCGTTCTGTGATGAGAATGGTATCGGGGTGCTTCATGGCTTCCGTCTCCAGGTTGTCGGGTTGAGGAGTGATCCGTCGCTTCCTGCTTCGTTTGCCCGCGTATGCCCGGGGAAGGCGAATCCTTCATGCCCCATTATGACGCCCCAGACAGCTTTTTTGCCAGCAGTTCCTTGATGATTTTCGGATTGGCCTTGCCGCCGGAGGCCTGCATGACCCGGCCGATCAGAAAGCCCATGGCTTTCCCCTGGCCGCCCCGGAAGTCGGCCACCGCGGCGGCCTGCTCGCCCAGCACCCGGTCGATCAGGGCATCGAGGGCATCCGGATCGGAGACCTGCCGGAATCCGCGGGCTTGTACGATCGCCTCGGGCGCCTCGTCGCTTTCAAACAGGTGGGCGAGCACCTCGCGGGCCGCGTTGGCGTTGATCTCGTCGCGGGAAAGCAGGGCCAGAAGCGCAGCGAAGCGTTCCGGTGTCACCGGGGTGTCGCACAGCTCCTGCTTCCGCTCCTTTACGGCGGGCATCAGCTGGGTGGTGAGCCAGTGCATGGCCGTCCGCGGCGCAATCTCCAGGCCGACCAGCGCGTCGAAATACCCGGCGACTTCCGGGTCCGAGCTCAGGTAGGCCGCCTCCTCGCCCGTGAGGCCGCAGCGCGCGACGAAACGCTCTGCCCTGGCGGCGGGCATCTCCGGGAGGCGGGCGCGCATTCTTCCAATCCATTCCGGTGACAGCTCGATGACCGGAACCGCCGGATCGGGGATGCAGGGTCCCTCGAACTTGGCCCGCATGGGAAACGTCGCCTTTTTGTCGGGGTCCCACAGGCGGGTGTGCAGGATCACCGCCTCGCCCGACTGGACACAGGCGCTCTGCCGGCCGATCTCGTGGGCGATGGCGTCCCCCACGTGCCGGACGGAATTCATGTTCTTGACTTCGACCTTGGTGTTCATCTGGCTGGTGCCCCGGGGACGCACCGAAATGTTGGCGTCGACCCGCATCGTGCCGTTTTCCATGCTGCACTCGGAGGACCCGGCGTATCGCACCTGCGTGCGCAGCGCCTTCAGGAACTCCATGGCGTCGTGGGGCGTCCGGAAATCCGGCTCCGTGACGATTTCCACGAGCGGCGCGCCGGCCCGGTTGAAGTCCACGAGGCTGATGGGCAGGCGCCCTTCCGTTTCATGGACCAGCTTGGCCACGTCCTCTTCCATGTGGATATGATGAATGCGCAGCCTCTTGGGCTTGCCGTTCTCGTCGGCGATGTCGATCCAGCCGCCCCGCGAGAGGGGGAGGTGCGCCTGGGAGAGCTGGTAGCCCTTGGGCAGGTCCGGGTAGTAGTAGACCTTCTGGTCGAAGGCGCTCCGGGGCTGAAGCTCGGCGCTGAGTCCCAGGCACAGAAGCGCCGCCTTTTCGAGGGCCGCCTCGCTCAGCCGGGGAATGGCGCCGGGAAACCACAGGCAGGTCGGGCAGGTGTTGACGTTGGGCTCGTCTCCGGGGCGGTTTGGACAATCGCAGAACAGCTTGGTCGGGCAGTTGAGCTCGATATGAATTTCCAGCCCGATGACCGCTTCCATTTCCATCGTTATACTCCTCTCTGCCTTCGTTCCAGGATGTGTTCGCCCAGGTCGAGGAGCCTGCCGTCGCTCTTCCCGGGGCCCGCCAGCTGGAATCCGGCGTCTGCGCCGCCCGCGGCCGGCGGCAGGTGCAGGACCGGCTGTCCGGTCACGTTCGCAAACACGGTAAAGGCGAACTGCCGGTACGTGTCGTCCAGCGATGCGGGGGCATCCGGCGCACCCGGATGAACCGTCGGCAGGAGCAGGAAGTCCGCCTCCCTCGCGATGCGCTGCGCCTCTTTGAGCAGGCGGGCGCGGATGCGGCAGGCGTCTTCATACGCGTCGTAACACTGGAACTGGAAGAACGCGCCCTGAAACAGGCAGCTCTTCAGGAGCAGGCCGAACGCGGCGCCTCGCGACTGCAGGTACATGTCGTTCCAGTTCCGGGCTCCGTTCGCCCGCTCGCCGTAGCGCACCGAGTCGTAACGCCCGGCGCAGGACGAGGCCTCGACGGAGCCGACGATCCGGCCGACGAGCTGGAAAAGCGGGAAGTCGGGCAGGGAGACATCCCGGACCGTGAAGCCCGCCCTCTCCAGCTCTTCCAGACCGGAGCGGAACCTCGCCTCCTCTTCGGCCGTCAGGAGGCCGACGGCTTCCCGGATCACGCCGAGGGTTGTCGCCGCGGGGCTCATCTCCCTGCGCGAGAGATCGGGAGCCGGCTCTTCAGGCAGGGAGAAGTCGCGATCGTCCGGTCCTGCAATGGCTTTGAGGGTCTCCCTGATCCTTGCCGGGCTCTCCGAAAGGAGACCGCAGCACTCCATCGACGGGATCAGGCCGATGAGGCCGAACCGCGAGACGATGCCGTAACTGGGCTTGAACCCGATCACGCCGGCCCGCGACGCCGCCAGCCGGCTCTCACCCATGAGATCCAGCACCAGTTCGAGGTCGGCGGCCCCGCTTTGCAGCGCGCCTCCGGCACGGCTGCCCGTGAGGCCGAATCCGAATTCGCTCGTCCGGGTTGATCCGCACAGGGCGGCGCCGGACCGGCGGAGGCGCTCCACGACGGCCGCGTCCTCCAGGGCCTTGTAGTTTGCCAGCGCTTTCGATCCGGCTTCCGCCGGCCAGCCCGCTACGGAGATGCAGGCCTGGACGGCCACCCGGAGTCCCCGAAGGGGGCCCTCCTGGGCGGCTTCCGCCTGGGGGTTGCGATACGCAAATATGTCGTCCATGGAGGTCTCCCTTATTCCAGTATGCTTGCCACCTTGAAGTAGCTGCCCTTGATGGCGGGCGCGCTCCCGAGCAGGCGGCCCGTTGGGGAATGCTTCGACCGCCTTGCCTCCGTGCCGGGGCGGGTCCGGTTGGACACCGCCACGACGCCTCGCACGGGCTCTTCGTCGCCGGCATGCTCTCCCGCCAGGGTGGCCAACTCTTCCGCGCGCATGATCACCTCTTCCAGCACCATCCGCTCCTCCGCGCCGATCCCGATGCGCGAAACCCAGGAGAGGTGATCGAGCCGGTTTTCCTTCGCCGCCGTTCCCGGCAGCGCCTCCTGGCCGCCCAGGTCCAGGAGACCCAGCTCGGCCAGCTGCTCGCGCCGGACCGCCGCCGGGGCGCCGGTGAGGGGGCAGGCGGCGCTGCGGTTCTTGGGGAACGCAATCACCTCGCGAATGGAGGCGGTCTGCAGGATCATCGAGACGACGCGGTCCATGCCCAGTGCAAGGCCGCCGTGGGGCGGTGCGCCGAAGTCGAATGCCCGCAGGAAGAACCCGAACTTGTGCTTCACGTCCTCTTCCGTCAGTCCCAGGGCGGTGAAGATCCTGCGCTGCAGCTCCCGGTCGTTGATGCGGATGCTGCCGCCGCCCAACTCCTCGCCGTTGACCACGAGGTCGTAGGCCCGGGAGCGCAGGCCGAGAAGTTCCTCGGTGTTGCCGGGGTCGAAGTCGGTGCGGTCCGGCGCGGTGAAGGGATGGTGGCTGGACGTGACACCGCCTTCGTCCGTGGGCTCGAACAGGGGGAAGTCGGTGATCCAGACTGGGGCGAAGCAGCCTTCGGGAACCAGCCCGAGACGGTTCGCCAGGTGCAGGCGAAGCTGGCCCAGGGCCGAGTGCACCGTTTCCAGGGAGGGGTCCGCGATGAGGATGAGAACATCCCCGTCCTCGACCCGGAAGCGGCGTTTCAGCTCTTCCTGCTCTTTGTCGCTGAAGAACTGGACGATGTTGGACTCGAGCTTTCCCCCCTCGGCGCGCATCCAGGTCATGCCCTTGGCCCCGAAGGAGGGGGCGATCTCCCGGGCATACTCGTTCTGCAGCACGTTCTTGCTGAGCCTTTCCGACTGCCCCCTGATGTTGATGCCCTTGATGCTGCCGCCGCGCTGCAGGATCTGGCGGAAGATCGCATAGCGGGTCTCGGAAAACGCCTCCGTCACATCGACGAAGCGCAGGCCGAAGCGGAGGTCCGGACGGTCGGAGCCCGTCGTGTCCATCGCCTCGGCGTGGGTCATGCGGGGGAAGGGCCGGGGCAGATCGATCCCGCCAACGGCGAACATCCTGACCGTGAGCTCCTCGATCAGCTCGTAGAGAAACTCCTCGTCGATGAAGGACGCCTCGATGTCGAGCTGGGTGAACTCCGGCTGTCGGTTCGGGCGCAGGTCCTCGTCGCGGAAGCAGCGGGCAAGCTGAAAGTAGCGCTCCATGCCACCGATCATGAGCAGCTGCTTGAAAAGCTGGGGCGACTGGGGGAGGGCATAGAAATCCCCCGGGTGGACGCGGCTGGGCACCAGGTAGTCCCGTGCTCCCTCGGGGGTGCTCATGGTGAGGACCGGCGTCTCGACCTCCACGAATCCCCGCGAATCGAGGAATTCCCGGACGCACTGGAAGATGCGGTGACGCTGCATCAGGTTGTCCCGCATGGACTGCCGGCGGATGTCCAGGTAGCGATACTGCATCCGCAGGTCTTCCGCCACGCTGTCGGTCCCCGCGGAGGCCGCGCCGGCGACCATAGCCTTGTCGGAGACGGCGAAGGGCAGCGGGTCCGATTCGCTCAGGACCGTCACTTCGCGGACCATCAGCTCGATCCGGCCCGTTTCGATATTCGGGTTCTCCGTTCCCGGGAGACGCCCGCTGACGTCGCCCGCCACGGCGATGCAGTGCTCGGCCCGGAGCGACGCGGCCCGCCGGCAGACCTCCGCCGGGGCGATGGCCGGGTTGAAGACGATCTGCATGATGCCGCTGCGGTCGCGAAGATGGACGAACAGGAGGCCGCCATGGTCGCGGTAGGCATCGACCCAGCCCGCCAGGAAAACCGTGCGGCCGACGTGGTCGGGCGTTACGTGTCCGCAAAAGACGCGTTCGGAGAAGCGCATGGGGAAGTCCTTTCTGGTAGAATCAGAACGGTTGGCACAAAAAAGGTGCAACAAATTTGTGCCACGGACCGTATCAATCCTGTTCCGATATTTCAAGGCTTAAAGCGGGAAGGGGAAAATGGAGGGATAACAATTGGATACGGTCTTCCGGGCTGTCCGATTCCGACGGCCCCGGCGATGTCGGGGCCGCTCCTCCCCCTCCCGCTCCGCCGGCGGCATTTTCCCCGGGCCACAAGCGCCCCGGCCGGCCGTCCCACAGCGGGGCCGTAACGGCGGGCAGGCCGTCCTTCCCTGCCGATCCGTTGAGGCCCGCCATCGCCCGGAAGCCGGACAGGGATCTGAAATCACTTGTTTCCGATGGTCATGCTGCCCTATGATCCGCAGAAAAAAGACGGGAGAGACAAGACATGTTTGCCTGGATGACCGGTATCGAGGGGTGGATTGCCCTTGGCACGCTGGCGGCCCTGGAGATTGTCCTGGGCATCGACAACATCATTTTCATCTCCGTCCTCGTGGGGCGGCTTCCTGTCGAAAAACGGGACCTGGCCCGGAAGGTGGGGCTCCTGCTGGCGATGCTGACGCGCCTGATCCTGCTGTTCTCGATCGTCTGGGTTGCAAGCCTGACGCAGCCCTGGTTTTCCGTCTTCGGGATCGGGATCTCCGGACGCGACATGATCCTGATCGGCGGCGGCCTGTTCCTGATGGCCAAGGCGACCCATGAAATCCACAACAGCCTGGAGGGCGCTCAGGAGACCGCAGACAGGCACATCAAAGCGAGCATGGCGGCGGTTCTGGCGCAGATCGCCGTCCTGGACGTCGTGTTCTCCCTGGATTCGGTCATCACCGCCGTCGGCCTGGCCCGGCACATTTCCATCATGGCCATCGCCATCGTCGTCGCCGTCGGGGTGATGCTGTTTGCCGCGGGGCCGATCAGCCGTTTCGTGGATGCCCACCCGACCATCAAGATGCTGGCGCTGTCGTTTCTCATCCTGGTCGGGGTGACGCTGATCGTTGAGGGCTTCGACGTCCACGTTCCGAAGGGCTACATCTACTTTGCCATGGCGTTTTCCGTGGCCGTGGAGATGCTCAACCTGCGGATGCGGAAAAAGCAGGAACGGAAGCCGGTCAAGCTCTACAAGCCGAGCCTGAACTGACGACCGCCGTGCGGGATGCCGGTTGGTCGAAGCCGGTCGAGCCCCGCCGGCCGGCGTCGTCTCCACATAATTGTCCCGCTGGCCTTCGATCGGCCGAAATTGTTTCGTTCCGACGCAATGATTCCGGGGTGCGGCAATGCTCACCATGAATGAATCCGGGCAGTTTGCCTGGCGATCCGGTCTGGTATTCAACTTGCGATAAAAAAAGGTTCAGGGGTTATCCGGCCGGAGAGGGGATGCTCCCGAGAAGGTACGCTGACTGTGAGGAGCTCCATTGACCGGTTGCCCGGATACGCCCCTTTCCCTGTCGGAATTGAA